>NZ_JBFBDY010000631.1:0-3558 GCF_040683475.1 Kitasatospora sp. NPDC093558
GAGCTCGTGTGGGCCGGGCAGGCCGACCGGGTCGGCCGGGGCGCCGTGCACACCGGGGTGTCGCGGCTGCGCACGTGGCTCGGGACGTTCGGGGACGGTGCCGTGGTGCTGGACTCCGACGGCGAGGGCTACCGGCTGGCCGTCCGCCCGGAGGCCGTCGACCTCGGACGCTTCCGGCAGCTCGCCGCCGACGGGGAGCCGGGCGCCGCGCTCGACCTGCGGCGCGGCCCGGTGCTGGCCGGGCTGGACCGGGTCAACCGGGAGGACCCGCTGGTGACGGCCGTCGAGGAGACCGTCCGCTCCACCGCCCTCACCCTCGCCAGGACCGCCGCCCCCCGCTGCGCCCTCCCGGCCGTGACGGCGCTCGCCGAGGAGCACCCCTTCGACGAGCCAGTGCAGGCCGCCCTCCTCGAACTCCTCGCCGCCGACGGCCGCCCCGCCGAAGCCCTGCGCCGCTTCCAGGCGCTGCGCCGGCGGCTGGCCGAGGAACTCGGGATCGAGCCGGGCGAGCAGGTCCAGAACGTCTTCCTCGCCCTGCTGGCCCGCGACCACGACGGCGCCCACCCCGCCCACGCGCCGAGCCAACTCCCGTCCGACCTCCCGGACTTCACCGGCCGCGAGGAGTACCTGCGGCTCGTCCTCGCCGCCCTGGCCGACGGCCGCGTCCCGGTGGTCTCGGGCATGGGCGGCATCGGCAAGACTGCCCTCGCCGTCCACGCCGCCCACCGCGCCGCCGCCGACTACCCCGACGGCCGGCTCTACGCGGACCTGCGCGGCGCCGACGACGACCCGGCCGACCCGGCCCGCGTCCTCGCGGCCTTCCTGCGCGCCCTCGGCGCCGACGCGCGGGAGATCCCCGAGTCCCTCGACGAGCGCGCCGCCCTCTACCGCACCCTGCTCGCCGGCCGCCGCGTCCTCGTCGTCCTCGACAACGCCGCCGGGGAGAGCCAGCTCCGGCCGCTGCTCCCCGGCAGCAACGCCGGCGAGCAGCACAGCAAAGCCCTCGTCACCAGCCGCGCCACCCTCACCGCCCTGCCCGGCGCCCGGCTCGTCGACCTCGGCGGCTTCGACCCCGCCCATGCCGAGACGCTGCTGCGCCACATCGTCGGGGACGCCCGGGTCGCCGCCGAGCCCGTCGCCGCCGGGCAGATCGCCGACCTGTGCGGCGGCATGCCGCTCGCCGTCCGCATCGCCGGCGCCCGCCTGGCCGCCCGCCCGCGCTGGAGCCTGGCCCGCCTCGCCGAACTGCTGCGCGACGAGCGCCGCCGCCTCGACGAGCTCGCGGCCGGCGACCTCGCCGTGCGGGCGGGCTTCGCCGTCGGCTACACCCGGCTCTCCGAGCCGACCCGCCGCACCTTCCGCCTGCTCGGCCTGCTCGACGCGCCCGACGTCGCCCCCTGGGCCGCCGCCGCGCTCGCCGACGTCCCGCTGGAGGAGGCCGAACGGCAGCTCCAGGAGCTCATCGACGCCCAGCTCCTCCAGGAGACCGGCACCGAGCCCCACCTGCGCTACCGCTTCCACGACCTCGTCCGCCTCTACGCCCGCGAGCACGCCCACGCCACCGACACCCCCGCCGACCGCGCCGACGCCCTCGAACGGGCCTTCGGCGCCTGGCTCTGGCTCGCCGAACAGGCCGCCGACCAGGTGCCGGGCCCGTGCTTCGCCGCGATCCACGGCACCGCCCCGCGCCGCCCGCTGCCCGACGGCCCCGCCGCCCGGCTGCTCGACGACCCGCTGGCCTGGTTCGACGTCGAGCAGCCCGCCCTCAACGCCTGCGCCCGGCAGGCCGCCGCGCTGCGCCTCGTCCCGACCGCCTGGGACCTCGCCGCCTGCCAGGAGAAGTACTGCGACGTCCGCGGCCTCTACGACGACTGGCGCACCACCAACCTCGCCGTCCTCCAGGCCTGCCGGGCGGCCGGCGACGTCCTCGGCACGGCCGTGCTCACCCGCGGCCTCATCGAGGTCACCACCTGGGCGACCCGCGCCGACGGCACCGAGACGATGGTCGCGCTGGACGGCCGCGCGCGGCAGCTGCTCGACCTGTTCGAGCAGGTCGGCGAGCCGCGCGGGGCCGCCGACGCCCTCGTCCTGCTGGCCTGGAGCCTGGTCGCCCAAGGCCGCGCCCGCGACGCGCTGGACGCCGCCAGCCGCGCCCTGGACCTCGCCGCCGGCCACGACCACCCCGGCGGCGTGGCCAAGGCGCACCAGATCATCGCCGTCGCCCACGGCGAGACCGACCTCGCCCGCACCATCGAGCACCTCACCGAGGCGCTGCGCCTGGCGCGCATGATCGGCAACGTCCGCTTCGAGGCCACCGCGATCCAGTTCCTCGGCGCCGCCCACGGCCGCGCGGGCGACATCGCGCACGGGCGCAACCTGCTCACGAGCTCGCTCGCGATGGCCCGCTCGCTCGGCGACAGCTACGCGGAGGCCTTCTCGCTGCTCTACCTGGCCACGCTCCACGCGGCGACCGGCGACGACCGGGCGCGGGAGGCGGCGGAGGCGGCGCTGGCCATCGCGCGGCGCTTCGAGCTGGGCCACCACCTGGCCCAAGCCCTGGGCATCCTGGGCGAGTTGGACCTCGCCGAGGGCCGGCACGACGCGGCCGTCGCGCACCTGGAGGAGTCCGTCCTGTTCTGGCGGGCCCGCGGCTGGCGCTCGTTCCTCGCCGGGGCGCTGTGCGCGCTCGGGCGCGCGTACGAGGCGGCGGGGCTGGACGGGCCCGCCGAGCGGGTGCGGCGCGAGGCCCGGGAACTGGGCGAGGGCCCGGCGAACGGCGACGCGGACGCGCTGTCGCACGACGGGTGAGCCCTCCCGGAGACCGGAGAGCACACACCCGCGGCCGGGTCCGTCCCCTGCGCGGACCCGGCCGTCCCCCCATGCGGGTGTGTGCTTCGAACGTAGGCAGGGGCCTCTTACCGATCGCTTACGGCTTCGACGGGCGTCCGAGAACGTCCGAAAAGGCGGCCCCGGACCGATCAGGATTCGAGAAGCCCCGCCCCGGGGCCCGCGCCTAGCCTGGCGGACATGGAGACCAACGACCTCAGCATCCACTGGACCTTCCTCCCCCACACCGACCCCGACGCCTCCCTCGCCTTCTACCGCGACCTGCTCGGCTTCGAGGTCCGCAAGGACGTCGGCCAGGGCCGGATGCGCTGGATCACCCTCGGCCCCGCCGGCAGCCCGGGCACCTCCGTCGTCCTGGAGCCGCCGGCCATGGACCCCGGCGTCACCGACGACGAGCGCCGCACCATCACCGAGATGATGGCCAAGGGCACCTACGCCCGCCTCACCCTCGCCTCCGCCGACCTCGACGGCGTCTTCGGCCGGCTGAAGTCCGGCGGCGCCGAGCTCGTCCAGGAGCCGACGCGGCAGCCGTACGGCGTCCGCGACTGCGCCTTCCGCGACCCGGCGGGCAACCTGATCCGCATCAACGAGCTCGGCTGAGCCGAGTCAAGTCCCCAGCCTCAAGTCCCGAGCCTCAAGTCCCGAGCCTCAAGTCCCGAGCCTCAAGTCCCGAGCCTCAAGTCCCGGGCCGCCCGGTGCGGTTGGATGCAC
>NZ_JBFBDY010000632.1:0-3554 GCF_040683475.1 Kitasatospora sp. NPDC093558
GTGCCCGCCCGCGCCGACCGAGTAGCACGAGCCGCCGGGCACCGTGCGCCCGTACCCGCGGAACAACCCGGTGTAGACGTCCCAGTTGGTGGCGCCGCCCTCGACGACGTACGTGCGCGCGCCGAACTTGTCGGTGGCCGCCCCGACGCCGCGCATGGTGCTCAGGTCCAGGATGACGCCGCCGTCGTTGTCGACGAAGCCCTCGTAGCAGTGCCCGCCGCCCCGGACGGTCGGCCGCAGGCCCTGGTCCAGCGCCCAGTTCAGCTCGTCCAGCACGTCCGCGTCGTCGCGCACGAGGCGGATGTAGGCCGGAGTGCTGCCGAAACGCTGATTGAAGCCCTGACTGAGCGTCTGGTAGCGCGCATCACCGGGCAGGACGAATTCCTCACGCATGACCGAACCTCGCTTTCCCCGATTTCGAGAAGCCGGCGTCGGCACGCTAGCACACGCGATTCCAGAAGTGAATCCGTTTACGAATTAGTATGAATTCCACATTCCCGGCCCCAAAAAGCAGCGGCCGGCGGAAGAAATCCGCCGGCCGCCACACACTCAGATCATCACACCGCCGGGAACGGGTCCAGGTCCGGCTTCAGCAGCTGACCGGCCGCCGGCGCCTTCTGGTCCACCAGGTAGCGGGTGACCAGCTCGTTCAGGGCCTTGCTGCGGCCGACCGCGCAGTGCTCGATCGAGTCGACGCTGACCAGCACGGCGTTGCCCAGCTCCTCCTGCATCCGCTGCGCGAACTTGTACTGGGTGGCCGGGTCGTAGAGGTTGCCGATCACCATCACGGTGTTCGCGGTCTTGCGGTCCCACGGGCCGGTGAAGCGCTCGGCGTCCACCGCCGGGGCCGGCCAGCTCGCGCACGCGGGCGCGTCGAAGGCCTGGAAGCGGCCGAAGGTGGGCGACTCCTCCTCCCACTTCCGGGCGGCGTTGGCGAAGGCCCGGTCGTTCGACGGGTACGGCTTGTCCTGGCAGTTGACGGCCAGGTACGAGTCGTCACCGGCGTACTCCGAGTCCGCCGGCGCCTCGCGCAGCGCGTGCGGGACGGCCACCGCCAGCCCGCTCGCGTCGTCCTCGGTGGTCGCCTTCGGCGCGAGCAGCGCGGCCGCGGCCGGCTTCTCGACCGCCTGGTACAGCGCCTGGAGCTGCTTGGCCAGGCCGACCAGCCGGGACTGCGAGTACAGCGCGTTGGCGACCTGGTCGGTGAACGTGCTCAGGGTGACCTTGGTGCCGTTGGCCAGCGTGACCGGGCTGGTACGCAGGTGGTCGCGCAGCCCGTCGAACTTGGCCCGGGTGTCGCCCTCGCCGAACGCGCAGCGGGGGGCGCCCGCGGTCTGGCAGCGCTTCAGGAACTGGTCCAGGGCGATCTCGAAGCCGTCGGCGCGCTGCCGGTCGTACTCCATGCCGTCGCTCAGGCGGAGGTCGGGGTCGACGTTGCCGTCGACGATGACCGCGCGGACCTTGTCCGGGTACATGGCGGCGTATGTGGAGCCGATCAGGGTGCCGTACGAGAAGCCGGCGAAGGTGAGCTGGGAGTCGCCGACGGCGCGGCGCATCCGGTCGAGGTCGCGGACCACGTTGATGGTCGACATGTGCTCGATCAGCGGTCCCGCGTTCTTGCTGCAGGCGTCCGTGTAGTCCTGGTCGGCGTCCAGGGTCTGGTTGATCTCGGCCTTGGTGATCGGCACGCCGACCAGCCGGGCCTGGAGGGCGTCCGAATCCTCCTGGGTCTTGAAGCACTTGAGCGGGTTGCTCCGGGCGACGCCGCGCGGGTCGAAGCCGACCAGGTCGAAGCGGGACTGGACCTCGGCGCCGAACCGGGTGGTGGTGGCCCACAGGTAGCCGCTGCCGCCCGGGCCGCCGGGGTTGAGGAACAGCGAGCCGATCCGCTTGGCCGGATCACCGGCCCGGCGGCGCATCATCGCGATGCCGACCTTCTCGCCGTTCGGGTTGTCGTAGTCCAGCGGCACGGGGTAGACGGCACAGTCGTAGATGCCCGGGTCCGGCTTGGTCGGGTCGGGGTTGCACGGCGTCCAGGCGACGGGATCGACCTTCGCCTCGGCCGCCCCGGGCACCGGGTCGACCGGCGCGGCGGACGCGGCCACGGCGCTGCCGGTGACCAGGGCGAGTGCACAGGTGACCGCTCCGGCCAGCGTGGATATGCGGGACAAGGAACCTCCTCCGGGGATGAAAGGGCGGCCCCAGCCTGTCAGCCCGCGATCTCCGTGTGAAGACCTTGTGGCCCCGCAAATCGACGGCAAATTATTCTGTGAATAACGGGACTTGACGACCGATTTACTCGGCGACCGGCCGCGAGAGGTCGTCCTCGGCGAGCACCTGGTAGACGGCGTTCACGGTGGGCGGACCGACCAGGTCCTTGATCCGCTCGAAGCGGCGCTCCTCGATCGGCCCGACCCGCTCCAGCCACGCCTGGACGTCCTCCGGCCCGTGGTCCCCCTCGATGAGCGCGATCGTGACGATCTCGCGGGGGTCCCCCAGCGCCGCGGCGGTGATCACCCGGGTGCGCGGGTCCCCGGGGACGGTCTCGTCCGGGATCCAGCCCCGGCGGAACTCCTGGTAGTCCACACCCTCGTTGAGCCGACGCACCATCACACTGATCAGCTGCATCCGATCCTCCCTCAACCTTGCAGCGCAAGAAGCCCGTTGCCGCTATATGTTTTCTTGCACCGCAAGAGATGTCCACCCGCCCTCGCCTTCGTCGACGAGCACGGCCTCGCCGCGCTCTGCGCGCGCTCGTGACAGGCTTCGCCGCCGAAATAACCGTGGCCTCCTGAACACCTCACATGCGCAGCGCAGCGGAGACCAGGCCGCGAATCTCGTCCTCCCGCACCTCGCCACCCCCCACGAGCCGGTCGAACACCAGCCCGTCAACGCAGGCCAGGAGGGTCGTCGTACGCTCAACGGGCTCGACGACCCCCTGCCCGACCAGAAACGCCCGCACAAGGGCACGCCCGGCGTTCTCCCGGGGAACGAGGATCTCGCGCAACTCGGGATCGCGGACACTCTCCACGGCACACGCATACCGCGCCAACGACCGGCGCCGCCCCTCACCCGTGAGCCGTCGCCGGATCAACTCCCCAATGGCAGCAACCAGTTCATCCGCCGAATGAAAGGGCGGAGCCTGCTCCCCGAGGAACTGCAACTCCCCCTGGTCCAACTCCACCAGACGACGCACGAGGGCAGTCAGCAACGCCTGCCGCGTCCGAAGGTAAGCCGAAGTCGTACCGACCGGCATCCCAGCAGCCGCATCCACCGCCCGATGCGTCAACCCACGAACACCGGCGTCGGCGAGCACCCCGATCGCCGCATCCGCGAGCACCGTACGCCGATCGCGCGTCTCGCCTTGGTTCTGCCCCATCCCCCCTTTCTACCTGGTCCGGGCACCACCCCCGACACCGCACCAATGCCCCCACCCCACCCGCACCCACGCACCCACCCCCCCCACCCCCTCCCCACCCAGCGAGAGGGAGCGCTGCGGGAGGGGGTGGCGGAGGGGGTGGCCGCGGAGAGGGGCGTGACGGGTGATTTTCAGA
>NZ_JBFBDY010000633.1:0-3553 GCF_040683475.1 Kitasatospora sp. NPDC093558
AGGGTTGCCTATCGGCCGGGGCACCGCCGCGCCACCTCCCGACTCTTGGAGAGCCCCTTGAAGCTCGAATCCTTCCTGCTGGAGATCCTGGTCTGCCCGCAGTGCCGGGCCGCGCTCGCCGAGGCCGGCACCGAGGAGCAGCCCGAGCTGGTCTGCACCGGCACCGACTGCGGCCTCGCGTACCCGGTCCGCGACGGCATTCCGGTCCTCCTGGTGGACGAGGCCCGCCGCCCGGCCTGATCCTTGGGGCGAAGCCCCGCCAGCCCAGCGCCCCCAGGACCGCAGCCGACCGCAGCCGGAGGACCGCCGCATGCTCGACGACACCCTGCTCGACGACCCGGCCGCCCTCCAGCGCGCCGACCGCGACCGCGCCCTGCTCGCCCTGGCCGGCTCGGGTGCGCGGGTGCGCACCGCGCTGCGGCTCGCCGACGCGGCCGGCCTCGACCGGCTGCGGCCCGACGGCCGTCCGCGCGCCGTGCTCGTCGCCGGGCACGGCAGCGCGCTGACCGCGGGCGAGGTCCTCGCCGCGCTGGCCGGCACCGGCAGCCTCGTCACCCCGCTGCCGCCCACCGACGCCACCGCCCCGCGCGCCGACCGGGCCGGCGCCCCGCCCGTCTTCACCGCCGGGCTCGGCTGGCAGCTGCCCGGCTGGGCGGGCCCGCTCGACCTGCTGGTGATCAGCTCCGCGGACGGCGACGAGCAGGGCCTGATCGGCCTCGCCGAGCAGGCCTACGCCCGCGGCTGCGCGATCGTCGTCACCGCGCCCGAGGGCAGCCCGCTCGCCGTGGCGGCGCTCCAGGTGCGGGCGCTGCCGCTGCCGTACGTGCCGTCGGCGCGGCCCGAGGACGAGTCGCCGGCCGAGCTCGCCGCCGAGCCCGACCTGCCCGCCGAGGACCCGGGCGCGCTGTGGGCCCACCTGACCCCGCTGCTGGCGCTCGCCCAGAAGATCGGCGTCACCCAGCTGCCGTACGACGCGCTGCCGGCCACCGCCGACCTCCTCGACGCGACGGCCGTCCGCTGCCGCCCCGACGCCGCCGCGTACACCAACCCCGCCAAGGGCCTGGCCGCCCGGCTCGCCGGGACCGTCCCGCTGCTGTGGGCCGAGGGCGCCGTCGCCGGGGCCGTCGCCACCCGCTTCGCCGCCCAGCTGGCCGACCGGGCCGGCCGCCCGGCACTGCCCGGCCTGCTGCCGCAGGCGCTCACCGCCCACCGCGGCATGTTCACCGGCCAGCTCGGCGCGGGCGCCGATCCGGACGACTTCTTCCGCGACCGCGTGGAGGAGCCGGACCCGCTGCACCTCCAGGTCCTGCTGCTGCGGCACACCCCGGGCACGCCCGGCGGCCCGCTCGACGACGAGGGCCCGGCCGAGGTGCCCGAGGACCACGAGGGCCCGCGCGCCTTCGGCGTCTCCCGGGCGCACCGCCTCGCCGCCGCCCACGACGTCCGGCTCACCGAGTACGCCAGCGCCCGGCCCGAGCCGCTGCACGCGCTCGCCGACCTCGTCGCGCTGACCGACTTCGCCGCCGTCTACCTGGGGCTCGCCGCCGCGCAGTCGTAGCGAGCTGCGCGTTACGGTGACCGCATGAGTACCGAGGGTGGGACAAAAGCGCTGGTCGCGGCCCTGTCGGCGAACCTGGCGATTGCGGCGGCCAAGTTCACCGCCTTCGGCTTCACCGGGTCGTCGTCGATGCTGGCCGAGGGCGTCCACTCCGTGGCCGACTCCGGCAACCAGGTACTGCTGCTGATCGGTGGCAAGCGGGCGCGCCGGGCGGCCGACGAGGAGCACCCGTTCGGGTACGGCCGCGAGCGCTACGTGTACGGCTTCCTGGTGGCCATCGTGCTGTTCAGCGTCGGTGGCCTGTTCGCGGTCTACGAGGGCTGGCACAAGGTGAGCCACCCGGAGGTGCTGGACTCCTGGGGGTGGGCGGTCGGCGTGCTGGTGTTCGCGATCGGGATGGAGGGCTGGTCCTTCCTCACCGCGATGCGCGAGTCGGCGAAGGCCAAGGGCGGCCAGGGCTGGGTGCAGTTCATCCGCACCGCGAAGGCGCCGGAGCTGCCCGTGGTGCTGCTGGAGGACACCGGCGCGCTGATCGGCCTGGTCCTCGCACTGCTCGGCGTGTCGCTCACCGTGATCACCGGCGACGGCGTCTGGGACGGCGTCGGCACCCTGTGCATCGGCGTCCTCCTGGTGCTGATCGCCGTGGTGCTCGCGCTGGAGACCAAGTCGCTGCTGCTCGGCGAGTCCGCCGATCGCGAGTCGGTGCGCCGCATCCGCGCGGCCCTGGTCGACGGCGACGCCGTCACCGGCGTGATCCACATGCGCACGCTGCACCTGGGCCCCGAGGAGCTGCTGATCGCCGCCAAGATCTCGGTCAACGCGGAGGACAGCGCCGCCCGGGTCGCGGCCGCCATCGACGCCGCCGAGGAGCGGGTGCGCGCGGCCGTCCCGATCGCCCGCGCGATCTACCTGGAGCCGGACGTCTACAGCGCGGCGAAGGCCGCGGCCGGCGCCGACCCGGCCGCCACGCCCGGCGGGCCCGGCCCCGAAAATCCGTAACCGGGAACGGCCGGCGGGGCCACCGGTGTAGATTCGTCACCAGAGCCAGAACGTCGCTGCTGATGGCGGTCGATCGGCGGTCCGCACCCGTAGGGTGTGCCCCGGTCGAGGGAGAGAGGTCCTCCGACGGTTTGTGCCGAGCACAGGGAGCCGGTCCGGTACAGCGGGCACGGCCGCCCCGACGTGGCCGTGTACCCGTACGGCACCGGCGCGTTGCGACGCACATCCAGGACCTTGGCCTTGCCCCACCCCATCAGCGAGGAGCAGACGCATGTCGACCGACATCACCGGTGACTTCAAGGTCGCCGACCTTTCCCTGGCGCCGTTCGGCCGCAAGGAGATCGAGCTGGCCGAGCACGAGATGCCCGGCCTCATGTCGATCCGCGCCGAGTACGCCGGGGCGCAGCCGCTGGCCGGCGCCCGGATCACCGGCTCGCTGCACATGACCGTGCAGACCGCGGTCCTGATCGAGACCCTGACCGCGCTGGGCGCCGAGGTCCGCTGGTGCTCGTGCAACATCTTCTCCACCCAGGACCACGCGGCCGCCGCCATCGCGGTCGGCCCGGAGGGCACCCCGGAGAACCCGCAGGGCATCCCGGTCTTCGCCTGGAAGGGCGAGACGCTGGAGGAGTACTGGTGGTGCACCGAGCAGGCGCTGACCTGGCCGGACGGCAAGACCCCGAACATGATCCTGGACGACGGCGGTGACGCCACCCTCCTGATCCACAAGGGCGTCGAGTTCGAGAAGGCCGGTGCCGCTCCGGACCCGTCCACCGCGGACAACGACGAGTTCCGGATCATCCTGGAGCTGCTGAACCGCACGCTCGTCGAGACCCCGAACAAGTGGACCGAGGTCGCCGCCACGATCAAGGGCGTGACCGAGGAGACCACGACGGGTGTCCACCGTCTGTACGAGATGCACCGTGACGGCAAGCTGCTGTTCCCGGCGATCAACGTGAACGACTCGGTGACGAAGTCGAAGTTCGACAACAAGTA
>NZ_JBFBDY010000634.1:0-3523 GCF_040683475.1 Kitasatospora sp. NPDC093558
GCGGCACACTCGTGGAGGGCTTGCGGGACGGGGTGACGGCCGCGGTCGACGCGTACGCGCGGGGGCTGGGGGTGGTCGCGGCGGACGGTGCCGCACTCGGCGCCGGCCGGGTCTGCGCGGGCCTGACGGCGGTCGTGTCGGTGCATCTGGAGCGTCCGGAGTTCAACGGCTCGCTGCGGGACGTGCTGGGCAACGCCGCCGTGCGGGCCCGCGTCGCACAGGCCGTCGGGGAGCACCTCGGCGCGTGGCTGCGGGCGCACCCGGAGTCGGGCGCGGCCGTCGTTGGGCGGGTCGTCGGGGCCGTGTGAGGCCGGACCCGTCAGTGCTGGCGGCGGGTGCGGACGGCCCGGGGTGCCGGCCTCGTGCGTACCAGGTGTGCGGCGACGGCGCCCGCGCCGGCGAGCAGTTCGAGTGTCGTGGCGGTGGGGACCTTGGCCACCGCGAGGGCGGCGGCGATCAGCAGGATCACGACCAGCACGACCTGGTCGGCGGGGCGCAGCCGGCGCCCGGGCGGTTCGGGGGTTGCGGGAGGGGTCGGGCGGCGGCGTGATCGGCTCATGAGTGCTCTCAAGTCGGCTGTGGGGAGGGCGATTCAGCGGTCGGTGGGCAGCAGGTGGTCGATGGTCTCGGCGCGGCGCAGTGTATCGAAGTGCTCGGTGCCGTCGGTGTCGACGGTGAAGCCGTGGACGGCGGGTTCGGGCAGGCTGTTGTACCGGAAGTGGGTGGTCGCGTAGTACGCGCCGGTGTCGAGGAGGGCGACGAGGTCGCCGGGTTCCAGGAGGGGCAGCGGCAGGGCGCGGGCGGTGAGGTCGCCGGCGAAGCAGCAGGGGCCGGCGATGTCCTGGGGCACCGGTTCGCCGTGCTTGGCGGCGCCGGAGGGGTGGTGTGCGGTGATCCGCAGCGGCCAGGCGTCGGGCATGAAGACGGTGCGGGTGGCGACCTGGGCGCCGGCGTGGGTGAGGGCGATGTGCCGGCCGCCGGCGGTCTTGGTGTATTCGACGTAGGCGGCGGTGAAGCCGTTCTTGGCGAGCAGTGAGCGGCCGAACTCGGTGACCACCCGGTAGTCGCCGGTGAACAGGGCCGGTGCGTGGGTGCGCAGGCGCTGCGCGTAGGTGGCGTAGGTGGGGTCGGTGGTGTCGCTGGCGAAGTTGACGGGCAGTCCACCGCCGATGTCGATGCCGGTCACCTGCCGTCGTCCGAGTGCGCCGTTGATCTGCTCGGCGAAGGCGACGGCCTTGGCGACGCCGTCGGCCATGAGGTCCAGCGGGCAGCCCTGGGAGCCGACGTGGACGTGGATCCAGGTGAGCCAGGGGCGCCTGCGGAAGGCCTCGACGAGCCGTTCGGCGTTGCCCTCGTCGGCGAGGGGGATGCCGAACTTGGAGGTCGCGGTGGCGGTGGACATCGCGCCGATCGCGCCGCTGCCGATCTGCGGGTTGATCCTGATGCCGAGGCGGGAGCGGGTTGCGCGGGTGCGCAGGATGGCGTCGACCCGTTCGAGTTCCTGCCAGTTGTCGATGTTGACGGCGGCGCCGAGTTCCAGGGCCCGGGCGAGTTCGGCGCGGGTCTTGGCCGGGGAGTCGTAGACGATCCGCGCGGGGTCGAAGCCGGCTGCGAGCGCCTGGGCGAACTCGCCGGGGCTGGCGACCTCGCAGCCCATGCCGAGCCGGCGCAGCCGTTCGAGGACGGGGACGAGGCTGTTGGCCTTGGCGGCGAAGGTGTGCAGCACGCCGGGGTGGTCGGCGAAGGCGTGGTGCAGGTCGGTGACGCTCGCTTCCATGCCGTCGAGGTCGACGAAGGCGGCGAGCAGGGCCTCGTCGGGGTGGAGGAGGTGGCGGCGCACGGCTGCGCGCAGGACCAGTTCGCGGCGTTCGGCTGCCTGGCAGTAGGACGGCTGTCGGGTGGTCATGGTGCCCTGCCTCGCTCGGTCGTCGGCGACGGCCCGGGGGTCTTCCGGGCCCTGTCACCAGGCTGCCGGGCGCCGGGGGGACGTGTCTTCGTCCCACGACGCGGATTTCGCGGGCGCGGGCCGCGCCGTGGGCGTGGGCGCGAGGGGGGCAGTTGCCGCTTTGGTGCGGGGAGACGACTCGGGGGCGGTTTCGCCGTGCGGTGCGACGGAATCGGTGCGACGGAACCGGCGTGGCGGGGCTCAGCGCTGTTGGTCCGTCAGCCGCAGGTGCAGGTGGGCGAGCAGGCGGGCGTCGGGGTCGTCGAGGTCGATGCCGCAGACCTTCCGCACCTTGTCCATGCGGTAGCGGAAGGTGCCGGCGGGGACGTTCAGGGCGCGTGCGGCCTTCGCGTTGTCGCGGGAGTGCTCCAGGTAGGCGCGCAGGGTGTCGAGCAGGACGTGTTCGCCGGTGCGTGCCACGTGGGCCCGGAGACGTTCGACGGAGCTGTCCGCCGGGGAAGGCGGTGCGTCGCGCAGGGCGTCCAGGGCGTGCAGCAGGGCGACGGTGTCGGGCAGTTCGGCGGCCCGGGCGAAGGTGAGGGCGGGGGTCCGGGGTGAGCGGGTGGCGAGCAGGGCGCGCAGGGCGAGGTCGGCGGTGCGGCGGGATTCCGCGGCGCGGTCGAGGCGGCCTTGGACCTGGCCGATGCCGATGCGCACGGGCAGGTCGGGGTCCTCGGACAGTTCGCGCGCGAGGGACTCGCTCAGGCGGGTCAGCTGCGCGGCGGCCTGCTGCGGGTCCCGGTCCAGGCCGCCGAGCAGCACCCGGGCGCCGAGGTCGGAGGCCGTGACGAGCGTGTGGTGGCCCTGTCGCGTGCAGTGTCCGGCCGCCTTGCGGGCGAGCCGGCCATCGGTGGCAGCGGACGGGGCGGCGATGGCCAGCACCGCGCACGGCTGCGCCGGGGGCAGGCCGGTGCGGGCCGCCAGTGCGTCGGCCGAGCCCCGGCCGTCCAGCAGGGCGCGGGCCGCCTCCAGGACGAGCTCGCGCTGCCCGGCGCGGCGCACCTGGTCGTACAGCAGGTGGGCGGCGGTGACGCGGGCGGCGGCCTGGAGGGCCTCGGAGACGGTCGGCGGCAGCGGGTGGCGCGTGGGTGCCACCCAGATCGAGCCGAGGATCTCCTCGCCGGCGCGGACCGCGATGGCCGCGCGTTCGGGGACCTCCGCGGACGGACGGCGGTGGAGGGCGCCCGGGGTGGTGCGCAGCCGGTGGAAGAAGCCGTTCTTCTGCATCGCCTCCACCCGTTCGGGCGGCACCTGGTGGCCGAGGATGGTGTCCCGGCGGATGTCGTCGACGTCCTTGTTGTTCGAGGAGTACGCGAGCACGCGCGAGCGCGGGCTCTCGATCGTCACCGCGCCGCCCACCAGGGGGGCCAGTGCCTCGGCGAGGGCGTCCAGGTCGCCGAGAGGCACGTTGGTGATCTCCGCCTCCCCGGCGACCTCAAGTCCCGCCCGCAGGGCGCCGATCAGCTGCACCCAGTCGACCCAGCTGTGGCGGAAGAGCAGCGCCGTGCCCGCCTCGGTGGCGGCGGCGCGCAGCGCCTCGTTCGGCGCTCCGGCGCCCTCCTCGCGGAAGACCACGCC
>NZ_JBFBDY010000635.1:0-3513 GCF_040683475.1 Kitasatospora sp. NPDC093558
CTCTGCTCCCTCTCCGGGGCAGCGTGATCCGCTCCGGCTAGGCCGCGCCGAAGAAGGCTTCCAGGATCCGCTGGGCCGCCAGGCCCGCCGGCAGCGTTCCGGTGCGGACCTGGGACTCCAAGTCCCCTGCCACGCGCCGCACTTCGTCGTGCTCGTGCAGCCGCGCATACAGCTGGTCGTGGACCATCGTCCACGTCCACTCCACCTGTTGCTCCCGCCGCTTCGCCGCCAGCGCGCCCGTCGCGTCGAGCACCTTGCGGTGCTGCTGCAGGCGCTCCCACAGCACGTCGAGGCCCAGCCCCTCCCGGCCGCTGCACGTCAGTACCGGCGGCGTCCACGGAGAGTCCGGTGCCTGCAACAGCCGCAGCGCGCCAGCGAGTTCACGGGCCGCGCCCTTCGCGTCCGTCTCGTGCGGGCCGTCCGCCTTGTTGACGGCGATGACGTCCGCCAGCTCCAGTACGCCCTTCTTGATGCCCTGGAGCTGGTCGCCGGTCCTCGCGAGGCTCAGCAGCAGGAAGGTGTCGACCATCCCCGCCACCGCCGTCTCGGACTGGCCGACGCCGACGGTCTCCACCAGCACGACGTCGTACCCGGCGGCCTCCATCACGACCATCGACTCCCGCGTGGCCTTCGCGACCCCGCCCAGCGTCCCCGACGTGGGGGAGGGGCGGACGAAGGCGGCGGGGTCGACGGCCAGGCGTTCCATCCGGGTCTTGTCGCCCAGGATGGAGCCGCCCGTGCGGCTGGAGGTCGGGTCGACGGCGAGGACGGCGACCCGGTGGCCGGCCGCCGTCAGCATCGAGCCGAAGGAGTCGATGAAGGTCGACTTGCCGACACCGGGCACGCCGGTGATGCCGACCCGGACCGCGCCGCCCGCGTGCGGGAGCAGCCGTTGGAGCAACTGCTGCGCCAGCGTGCGGTGGTCGGGCCGGATGGATTCGACGAGCGTGACGGCCCGCGCGATCCACGCGCGCGAGCCGTCCAGGACGCCGGAAACGTACTGATCGAGGTCGATCGTCCGCGGAGGCATGCGATCAGGAACTCACAGTTCGTGGCCGAGGTCGGCCGCCAGTGACTTCAGGAGGTCGTACGCCGCGTCCGGGATGACGGTGCCGGGCGGGAAGACCGCCGCCGCGCCGGCCTCGTAGAGGGCGTCGAAGTCCTGCGGGGGGATGACGCCGCCGACGACGATGGTGATGTCGTCCCGTCCGGCCTCGGCGAGCGCGGTGCGCAGCGCGGGCACCAGGGTGAGGTGTCCGGCGGCCAGCGAGGAGACGCCGACGATGTGGACGTCGGCCTCGACGGCCTGGCGGGCGACCTCGTCCGGGGTCTGGAAGAGCGGGCCGACGTCCACCGTGAAGCCGAGGTCGGCGAAGGCGGTGGCGATGACCTTCTGGCCGCGGTCGTGGCCGTCCTGGCCCATCTTGGCGACGAGGATGCGCGGGCGGCGGCCCTCGGCCTCCTCGAAGCGCTCGACGAGGTCCCGGGTGCGCTGGAGGGAGGCCGACGGGCCCGCTTCGTCTCGGTACACACCGGAGATGGTACGGATCTGGCCGGAATGGCGGCCGTACACCTTCTCCAGGGCGTCGGAGATCTCGCCGACGGTGGCCTTGGCCCGGGCGGCGTTGACGGCCAGGTGCAGGAGGTTGCCGTCGAGGGAGCCGCCGCGCTGCGGCCCGGCCTCGGCGGCGCGGGTGAGCGCGTTCAGCGACGCCTGGGTCAGGGCCTCGTCGCGCTCCTCGCGCAGCCGGCGCAGCTTCTCGATCTGGCGGGCGCGGACCGAGGAGTTGTCGACCTTGAGGACGTCGATCTGCTCGTCGCTCTCCACCCGGTACTTGTTGACGCCGATGACCGGCTGGCGGCCGGAGTCGATGCGCGCCTGGGTGCGGGCGGCGGCCTCCTCGACGCGCAGCTTCGGGATGCCGGCGTCGATGGCCTTGGCCATGCCGCCGGCCGCCTCGACCTCCTGGATGTGCTGCCAGGCGCGGTTGGCGAGGTCGTGGGTGAGCTTCTCGACGTAGGCCGAGCCGCCCCACGGGTCGATGACGCGGCAGGTGCCGGACTCCTGCTGGAGGAGCAGCTGGGTGTTGCGGGCGATGCGGGCGGAGAAGTCGGTGGGCAGCGCGAGCGCCTCGTCGAGGGCGTTGGTGTGCAGCGACTGGGTGTGGCCCTGGGTGGCGGCCATCGCCTCGACGCACGTGCGCGTGACGTTGTTGAACACGTCCTGGGCGGTGAGCGACCAGCCGGAGGTCTGCGAATGGGTGCGCAGTGAGAGGGACTTGGGGTTCTTCGGGTCGAACTGCTTGACCAGCTTGGCCCAGAGCAGCCGGGCCGCGCGCAGCTTGGCGACCTCCATGAAGAAGTTCATGCCGATCGCCCAGAAGAACGACAGCCGCGGCGCGAAGGCGTCCACGTCCAGGCCCACGTCGAGGCCCGCGCGCAGGTATTCGACCCCGTCGGCGAGCGTGTAGGCGAGCTCCAGGTCGGCGGTGGCCCCGGCCTCCTGGATGTGGTATCCGGAGATGGAGATCGAGTTGTACCGGGGCATCTTCTGCGAGGTGTACGCGAAGATGTCCGAGATGATCCGCATCGACGGCTGCGGCGGGTAGATGTAGGTGTTGCGGACCATGAACTCCTTGAGGATGTCGTTCTGGATGGTCCCCGCCAGCTTCTCGGGTGGCACCCCCTGCTCCTCGGCGGCGACGATGTACAGCGCGAGCACGGGCAGCACGGCGCCGTTCATGGTCATCGACACGGACATCTTGTCGAGCGGGATGCCGTCGAACAGCTGGCGCATGTCGTAGATCGAGTCGATGGCGACGCCCGCCATGCCGACGTCGCCGGTGACGCGCGGGTGGTCGCTGTCGTAGCCGCGGTGGGTCGGCAGGTCGAAGGCGACCGAGAGGCCCTTCTGGCCGGCCGCGAGGTTGCGGCGGTAGAAGGCGTTGGACTCCTCGGCGGTGGAGAAGCCCGCGTACTGGCGGACGGTCCACGGCTGGTTGACGTACATGGTCGGGTAGGGCCCGCGCAGGTACGGGGCGACGCCCGGGTAGGTGTCGAGGAAGTCCAGCCCGGCGAGGTCGTCGGCGGTGTACAGCGGCTTGACGCCGATGCCCTCGGGGGTGTCCCAGACGAGCTCGTCGACGTCCTTGCCGGTCGACTGCCGCCAGGCGGCCCGCCACTCGTCGGGGGAGACCGTCCGGGCGGAGCCGTCCAGCCCGATTCCGGTGAAGTCGGGGATCATCGGGCAACTCCGATCTGGTCCAGCAGGGAGGTCAGGACGGCGACCGCGTCCCCGCCCGCGTGGATGAACTCGTCTACTCCGGTGGGTACTTCGGCGAGCCGGCCGGCCAGCAGCACCCGCTGTGCCCCGGCCTCCTTCAGGGCGTCGGCGACGGCCGCGGCGTGCTCGCCGTACAGGGCGTCGCTGGAGCAGAGGCAGGCGACGGTGGCGCCGGACTCCCGGAACGCCGACGCGAACGCGGCCGGGTCGACGGACTCCGCGGAGACCGT
>NZ_JBFBDY010000636.1:0-3497 GCF_040683475.1 Kitasatospora sp. NPDC093558
GGTACGCCGGGCCGACGAGGCTGCGCAGGTCGTCGGCCCGCCGCCGGGTCTCTTCCTCCAACCGGATGTAGTGCGTGAGCAGTTGGTCGCTACGGTCGTCGAAGTCGACGCCGGTCAGGCCGACTTCGGGCAGGCGCTTCTCGTAGTAGCCGGGCGTGGCGAGGCTCTCCACCTGGAGGCGGGCGACCACCTCGTGCAGCGACTCGGGTGCGACGCCGTCCGCCGCCATGACGTCGGTGAAGACGAGGTCGCCGGCCGGCCGCAGGACGCGGGCCGCCTCGCTCAGCAGGCGGTCGCGGTCGGGGCTGTGACAGAACGCCTCCTGCGACCACACCACGTCGAAGTGCCCGTCGGGGAACGGGATGTCCTGGAACGAGCCGGTCACGACCTCGATCAGCCCGTCGAGGCCGCGCTCCGCGTTCGTCCGCCGGTGGCGCTCGTTCTGCGACTCGCTGATGTTGAGCGCGACCACCCGGCAGCCGAAGGTCCCGGCCAGGTAGCGGGTCGGGCCGCCGTACCCGGAGCCGAGGTCGAGCACCGTGACCCCGGGCGTCCGGAGCCGCTCGGCGATCCGCGCCGCCGCCCGTTCGCACGTCCGCCGGGACGCCGTCCCGACCGGCTCGTGCGCGTCGAGGTAGATGCCGGTGTGGATGTTCTCCCCGCCCCACACGGCGGAGTAGAACCCGTCGACCTCGCTGCTCCCGTAGTACCGCCGCACCGTCTCCACCGCGTCCGCGATGCCGTCCTGAGCCATGCCGCCGCACCCTCCTCGCGCCGTTCCGCTACCTTCCCGTCACTGTACGTGAGTTGAGTGCGGGTCACGGACGAATGGGCGGGGTCCGTCCGCCGTCATTTCGAGCAGAGGTTGTCCGAGGTGCTGATCAGCGGCTGGAACGCATCGCGCAGGTTGACATCCGACACGTCGAGGCCGAAGTTGAAGTTGCTGCGCAGTTCGGTCACCCAGGCCGAGCTGTTGACGTACGCGTCGAGCCGGCTCCGCAGCCACTGGCAGCCCGAGGTGTGCCCCGGGGGCAGCGCGGCCACCAGCGTCTGCACCTTGCCGAACCGGCCGTCCGCCATGACGTACGGGGCCTGGCCGTTCACCTTGACGTTGACGGCCATGCCGCGCAGGACGAGGTAGTCGGAGACGAAGGCGTCCACGGAACCTGCGTTCAACGCATTCAGGCAGTCGTCGGGGTACTTGGCGTCGATCGGCTGATTGGGCTTGGGACTGATCTCGTTGTCGACGAAGGAGCGGGCGGTGGTCTGCGCCACCGTGCAGACCCTGAGCGGGGACAGATCCTCCTGGTGCTGGACCGTGACGGGGTGCGCGGCCAGGGTGAGCGCGCCGAGCGGCGTCTTCAGGTACGGGCCGACGAGGTCGAACTTCTGCTCGCGCTCGGCGGTGTCGGAGATGTCCGCCACGACGAGGTCGACCCCGTTGTGGTTGGTGTTCCCGTCCAGCAGTGCGTCCTGCCAGGACTGGGCGGAGAGCGGGACGGAGGAGTACTTCACGCCCGCGTCGCCCATGACCTTGGCCACCATCCTGGGCTCGAAGCCCTGGAAAATGCCGTTCGGGTCCTGCACGGACATGCCGGGGGCCGCCGTCTTGAACCCGATCCGGACCGTCTGGTCGAAGGGCCCCGGACGGTCCGGTCCGGAGGAGCAGGCGGCGAGCAGCAACGGCAGGACCAGCGTGGCGACGGCGGCGACAGCGGCGGGTGTACGGAAACGGCGCCTGGCGATCACAGCGGAACCCCTCAGCCTTCGAAGTTGACGGTGTTCGTTTTGATTTGGAAGGAGCAGTGCTCGGGCGAGCGCAGAGTCAGCGTCAGGGTCACACTGGTCCGGTGCGCGGGCACGCTCGCCCGGACCGCCTCATCCAGGCGGCGGCCGGTCCACGTCTGACCGTCGATCGACACATCCACGGTCGTCGTGTGACAGGCGCCACCGTTCGGGTTCGAGTCGCTCAGGTTCAGCGGGAGCACCAGGCGGGTGCGTCCTGCGGGCACGTCGACCTTGGTGTTGGCAACGGGACCAGTCTGCGTGGGGGCGTTCGGCGGGCTCGTTTTTTCTGAAAGCACATCCATGTCCCAGACCACCGGCACCGACTCCGCCGGCCGGTCGCCGTCGGCCGAGACGACCGCCCAGATCACGGCGGCGAGGACGACAGCGCAGGCAGCGCCGCCGGCCACCCACCACTTGCGTCGGCTCGGCTGCTCCGGGCTCTCCGGCTCGGGCTTCTCGGGCTCCTCGGGCTTTCGGGGCGGGTCCGGTCGCGTCAAGTCCTGCCTGGCACTATCCGGCAGCCCCTCGATGTCCCGGCAGAAGTCGAGGATCTGTGCCTGCGAACCCCCTGCCACCAGCCAGGTGAACTCGCTCAACGGATCGGGGACCCCCGGCGCGGTGCTGCTCCCCCAGCCCTGGGTGCGCAGCCAGCCGCCGATGTCCAGCAGCCAGATCCGGAAGCGCTCGGGGTGGCGCGAGTCGAGCACGGCGTTGAAGAACCCCAGCCAGGAGACGGCGCGTTGGCCGCCGGCGAGGCGTCGCGCCTCCTCGTAGAGCGCCTTGCGCGCTGCGGGCGGGTTGCTGTGGTTGATGCAGGAGCGGGTGATCCGGGTGAGGTGCGTGTGTGTCGCGTTGTCCGACGTGACCTCGAACTCCACGACCCCCGGCGCCTGCCGGATGCTGTGCACCAGGTCGGCGCGCCGGTCCGCGTTCTCCAGCAGCGGGATCTCCTTCAACGCCGCCGTCAGGACGTGCACCGCGCGTTCGTCAAGCTGCCGCATGTGTGCCGCCTCCACAGCTCGCCGCGAGCAGGGCGTCCAGGTCGCCGACCGCCCGGTGCCCGCCCGCCAGCCGTCGCACCGCCGCGACCAGGGCGCGGAGGGCGGCGCAGGGGGCGAGGTTGTCCAGGCAGGCGCCGGCGATCTGCTCGAGGTGGGGCAGGGTGAGCGAGTCGCCGCGGGGGCGGATGCCTTGGTCGGCGGGGAGCACGGCGTTGATCCGGCGGACGAGGTCGTGACGGTTCTGCACGTCGTCCAGCGCGGGTATCCGGAACAGCGCGTCGGCCCACTCCTCACGGCCGACCGCCGGGCGCGCAGCAGCCGCCGGCACGTCGAGCAGCGCCCGCAGTTGCCCAACCGGCGTCATCCACCCTCCCACCGGGTCGCCGTCGTCCTCGGTGCCCTTGACCACACCGACCACCAGCCCGCTGCCCGGGTCGACCACCATGCTCCCGCTGAGCCCCTTACGGATCCACCCCTCGACGAGCCGGACGAAGCCGCCCGACGGGCCGGCCACCGTCAGCCGCGCGGTGTCCGGCTGCACGCCCGCCGCCGGGGTGGCCGTGGTGAAGCCGTGCGCGGAGAGCTCGGTGCCGGCCGGCGCCTCGTCCGAGGCGAGGGCGGCGACCGGACGACCCTCGCCGACGTGTGTGCGCAGCACGGCGAGGTCGGGCGCGGGGTGCTGGTCGCTGCCGGCGGGCCGGTCCGGGG
>NZ_JBFBDY010000637.1:0-3491 GCF_040683475.1 Kitasatospora sp. NPDC093558
CGCCCGTTCGCCGTCCGTACGCCGGACGCGCTGCGCGACGAAGTCCGGGCGCTCGCCGCCCGGCTCGCCGCGTGGAGCGGGCCGGGGGAGGACGACTCCCCGGGCCCGCCCGGGAGTTGATCAGCGGCTCACTTCTGCCCCTCCGCCGCCTGCTCCTCGGCGACCTTGCGCTTCACGTCGGCCATGTCCAGCCCCCTGGCCTGGCCGATCAGGTCCTCGAAGACCGCCTCCGGCAGCGCGCCGGCCTGCGAGAAGACGAGCACGCCCTCGCGGATGATCGCCAGCGTCGGGATCGACTGGATCCCGAACGCCGCCGCGAGCTCCTGCTGGGCCTCGGTGTCCACCTTGGCGAACACGAGGTCCTGGTGGCGCTCGGCGGCCTTCTCGTACACCGGGGCGAACTGGCGGCACGGCCCGCACCACCCCGCCCAGAAGTCGATGAAGACGAAGTCCTTGCCCTCGGGGCCGGGGACGATGTCGTCGAAGTTCTCCTTGGTCAGCTCGACCGTGTTGCTCATCTCGCGATTCCTTCCCTTCCGGAGGAGGCGGTTCGGACCTGTGCCCGCGACAACCGCACGCCGGCACGGCCTATTCCACCGTCCTCCCCGTACTCTCCCCGGGTATGGCGCCCGGGTGAGCAGCATGCCGCCACCGTCCGTACAGAAGGGTGTCCACCTCGCCCCCCGACCGCGGGAGCCCACCATGCGCAGCAACCCCCGCACCCGGCGGGCCGCGCTGCTCGCCGCCTCCGGCCTCGCCGTGACCGCCCTCGTGGCCGGCTGCGGGTCCTCCGGCTCCGGTTCGAGCGCCAAGCCCAGCACGCCGAGCGCCCCGAGCGCGCCCGCCGCGCCCAGCACACCGGCCCCCAGCACGCCGGCCCCGAGCCAGCCCCCGGCCGCCGGCGGTACGACCCTGCAGACCGCGACGGACCCCAAGCTCGGGACGATCATCACCGACGGTTCCGGCTTCACGCTCTACCGCTTCGACAAGGACGAGAGCAACCCGTCGGACTCCTACTGCAACACCGGCTGTTCCTCGCTCTGGCCGCCCGAGCAGGCCACCGGCAACGTCACCGTCAAGGGCATCGACAGCAAGCTCGTCGGCTCCTTCACCCGCGACGACGGCACCAAGCAGGTCACCGTCAACGGCTGGCCGGTCTACCGGTACGCCCCGGACACCAAGCCCGGGGACACCAAGGGCCAGGGCGTCATGGGCATCTGGCACGCGCTGACCCCGACCGGCGACAAGGCGGGCGTACCGAGCGGCAGCGGCAAGACGCCGGGCACCACCCCCATGCCCAGCGCCCCCGCGACCCCGAAGCCCACCGCGCCGAGCAGCGGCTACGGCTACTGACCGGTGACGCCCGTGACGACGCCGCTCGCCCGGGAGGCACGGGTGCGCAACGATGAAGTGGTGACCGAGGAGCACCCCCGCGGTGAGGCCGCCGCACACGGTCCGGGGGCGTCGGACGAGGAGCTGATGCGCGCCCTGTACCGCGAGCACGCCGGTCCGCTGTACGGCTTCGTGCTCCACCTCGTCGCCGGCGACCGCCAGCGCGCCGAGGACGTCGTGCAGGAGACGCTCGTCCGGGCCTGGCGCAACATCCACCGGCTCGACCCGCAGGCCCGCTCGCTGCGCCCCTGGCTGGTCACGGTCGCGCGGCGGATCGTCATCGACGACCACCGCAGCGCGAGCGTCCGGCCCCGCGAGGTGGACGCCGCGCCGCTGGAGCAGCTGCCCGCCGAGGACGAACTCGACCGGGCCCTGCGGATGATGACCATCTCGGACGCCCTCGGCGACCTCTCGCCCGCCCACCGGGAGATCATCGTCGAGACCTACCTCAAGGGCCGCACCGCCAAGGAGGCGGCCACCGAACTCGGCATCCCGGCCGGGACCGTCCGGTCGCGGGTGTTCTACGCACTGCGCTCGCTCAGGCTCGCGCTGGAGGAACGGGGAGTGACATCGTGACCGACCGCCCCGTCCCCGCCTCCGGCGGGCCCGAACACGTCGACGCCGGCGCGTACGTGCTCGGCCTGCTGGAGCCCGCCGAGCGCGCCGCGTTCGAGCGGCACCTGGCCGGCTGCGCGCAGTGCGCGGCGCACGTCGCGGAGCTCGGCCCGGTCGAGCCCGTGCTGGCCGAGTACGCGGCCTCGGCCGCCGCGCTCGGCCTCGATCCGGCCGGGCCGCCCCCGAGCCCCGACCCCGCCCTCCTGGACCGGCTGGTCGCCGAGGTCTCGGCCGGCCGGCGGCGGGGCCGGGTGCGGCGGCTTGTGCTGGCCCTGGCCGCGACCGCGATGGTGGCCGCGGGCCCGGTCGTCACGGCCGCGGTGGTCGGCGGGAGCGCCACGCCCGCCGTGGTCGCCGTCGCCCAGCAGTTCTCCGCGACCGACCCGCAGACCGGCGCCCGGGCCGTCGTCGGGGTGGACGGCACCACGTGGGGCAGCCGGGTGAACCTCGAACTGTCCGACGTCCAGGGCCCGTTGACGTGCACGCTGGTCGCCGTCTCGCACGCGGGGGAGCACCAGACGGTCACCACGTGGAACGTCCCGGCGAACGGCTACGGCGATCCGGACGACCGGGCCACGCTGCACACCAGCGGCGGCACGGCGCTCCAGCCGGGAGACATCGACCACTTCGAGGTGCGCGTCCAGGGCAGCGGCACGGTCCTCGTCTCCGTCCCGGCGCACCGGGCTTAAGGGCGCCAGGCCTGAGCCCACCGCGCCGAAGCCCACCGCGCCGAAGCCCGCCAGGCCTGAGCCCGCCAGGCCTGAGCCCGCCAGGCCTGAGCCCACCGGGCCTGAGCCCGCCGAGAGTCACGCCCGCCGGGAGTCACGCCCGCCGGGGCCAGTGCGGGCTGGGCGTGCCGTCGTCGGTCATGTGCGAGCGCCGCCAGATCCCGCGCCAGGCACGCGGCGCGGACGGCAGGAGGCCCCGGTGCCGCTGCCCGCACGTGCCGCACGGCCGCAGCACCAGCGCGCACGCAGGGCACAGCTCGGCCGTGCCGTGCCCGGTCGGGACCGCCACCGCCGCCCCCTCGTCCCCGCAGGCCGGGCACCCGGGCAGCTCGGCACCGTCCAGCAGCGCGTTCTGCCGGCGGACGTAGTCGGGCAGCCGCAGCGCCGGATGGCGGAACGGGTCCTCGTACCAGGCCTCGTCCCCGACGACCTCGTACCGCCGCAGCCACCACGGCCGCGGCGCCGAGACGCCCCGCTGCCCGGCCCGCTTCTCCGCCCGCCGCTGCGCCGCGAACTCCGCCGCCCGCGCGAGCCACAGGGCGCGCGCCTCGTGCAACTCCTCGACGGCTCGGACGAGGGAGTCGGGATCGGCGTCCAGCCGCCGGGGGATGCGGGCGCTGACGGTGAGGTGGTGGTACGTCGCCCGGAAGCCCCTGGGCCCGTCTCCAAACTCCCGCCTGCGGGGCGACGCCGGGGCACGCGCCTCGCGCGGGGGTGGTGGGGGGGGGCGGGGAGGCCGTGTCTGCCCCCACCCCC
>NZ_JBFBDY010000638.1:0-3489 GCF_040683475.1 Kitasatospora sp. NPDC093558
GGCGCCTGGAGGCGGCCGGCCTGCTGGCCGCCTGTGTTCCGGTCACGGACGGCGGAGCCGGCCTGGACTCGGTGCACGACCTCGGCGTCGTCACCGCCCGCCTCGCCGAGGCCGACGCCTCCGTGGCCACCGCGGTATTCATGCACCTCGCCCTGTCCATGCACTTCGCCCGCACCGCCACGGCCACGCCCGGCCGGAACACCCCGCAACGCCGCTGGACCCGGGCGATCGGCGAGCGCCGCATGATCGTCTGCTCCACCGTCACCGAACCCGGGACGAGCGCCTGGCTCCCCGCCACCACCGCCGTCCCCGAGGACGGCGGCTGGACCGTCACCGGGCGGAAGGCCATGGCCTCCCTCTCGCCCGTGGCGACCCACTTCTACACCCGGCTGCGCGCGGAGACCCCGGACGGTCCGATGATCGGCTCGGTGCTGATCCCCGGAGACCTCAAGGGAGTCGACGTCCACGACACCTGGGACGGCCACGGCCTGCGCGGCTCCGGCAGCGGCACCGTCACGTTCGACCGGGTGCGCCTGCCCGGGGACGCGGTGAGCTTCCGCGGCCACTGGGGAGAACGGCCCGGGACCGGGGCCCTCGGCGGCAAGGTGCGGGTGGCGGCCCCGCTGCTGGGCGTCCCGCTCGGCATCGCCGAGGCCGCGCACCGGACGGCCCTCGCCGCCCTGTCCGGGGCCGGCGACGGCACACCCGGCGCACCCGGCGCACCCGGCCGCCGGCGCACGGGCACCGCCGGGACGACGGCGGCCCTGGCGGAGCTGGAGACCGCCCTCGCCTCGGCCCGCGGCGTCCTGCGCTGCCTGCTGCTCGACGTGGACGCCCACGACGCGGACGCGCACGGCCCCGACCTCATGCGCGCCTGCATCGCGGCCGGGACGGTGGTCGAACGGGCCGCCCTGCACGCCGTCGACCTCGCCATGCAGCTGTGCGGGGGCGGCAGTTACCGCGCCGGGCACCTGCTCGGCCGCCTCGCCAGGGACGTCCGGGCCACGATGTTCATGCGGCCCCACGCCCCCGCCGAGGAGTGGGCCGACGCCCTCGCCGACCTGGCCCTGGCCGGACCTCCGTCCGTCGTTTCGCCGGTCGCACCGGAGGGGCCCCGGTGACCGCCCGCCGGGAGAACGTCCTCCTGCTCGACCGGGTCGGCTACGACCGGTTCCGGCTGCCCGACGGCTCGCCGGTCCTCGACCCCGACCGCTACCGCGTCACCCTGCTCACCCGGACGCCCCTGGCCGGCCAGGCCCGTCCCGGCGAGTGCGCCGAGGTCCTCGGCGTCCGGCTGTCCGACACGGCCCTGCGCGACGCGCTCGTCGGGGCGGTGCACCGGGAGGTCGGCCTGGACCACCTGCTCGCCTTCAGCGAGAACCTGCTGCTGCCCGGCGCCCGCCTGCGCGAGCAGCTCGGCGTCCGCGGCCCGTCCACCGCCCGGCTGCTGCCCTTCCGCGACAAGTCGGTGATGAAGCGCACCGCGGCCGAGGGCGGCCTGCCGGTGTGCGACTGGCGGCTCGTCGAGCGCGCCGCCGACGCGGCCGGCCTCCTCGCCCGCCACGGGCGGATCGTGCTCAAGCCCAGGCTCGGCAGCGGGTCCGCCGGCATCCACGTGGTCGACTCGCGCGCCGCGCTGGCCGCGCTGGACGGCCGCGACCTCGGCGGGCACCAGGCCGAGGAGTTCGTCGACGGCGGGATGCTCCACGTCGACGTCGCCGTGCACCGCGGCGAGTTGCTCGCCTGCGTGGTCTTCCGCTACCTGACCAGCACCCTGTCCCACGTCGACAACCGGCCGATGCTCTCCGTCACCGTCGACGATCCGCAACTGGTCGAACGGGCCACCGAGTTCACCCGCCGCGTCGTCAAGGCCTTCGGTGTCACGGACGCCGTGCTCCACCTCGAAGTCTTCGAACTCGCCGACGGCGCGCTCGTGTTCAACGAGGTGGCCGCCCGCAACGGCGGAGCCGGCGTCGTCCCGGTCGTCGAGGCCCTCACCGGCGTCAACCTGTACGAGGCCATGGTCCGCCTGGCCCTCGGCGAACGCCCCACCACCGGCTACCCGCGCACGCACCGGGCCGGCGGCGAATTCGTCCACTACAGCAGGCCGGGACGCCTCGCCGCGATCGACGACGAGGCGGTGCCGCGCGACTGGCTGATCAGCCGGCGCGCGACCGCGAAGCCCGGCGACCGCCTCAAGGCCTCCGGCTTCTCCGGCGCCGGCCTGGTCACCTACGCCGTCGGCGGACGCGACGAGGCCGAGGTGCGCGCCCGGCTCGACTTCATCCGGACGCACACCTCGATCACCTACGCCGACGCCTGTGCCGACGCCTGTGCCGACACCTGTGCCGACGAGGACGCCCGCCACCGATCGAACTCGGCCGCCGTGCGCACCCCGTCGTCCAGCACCGACCGGTAGACGTCCCAACTGCGTACGCTCCGGCCGTACTCGGGGCTCTGCGCCCACGCGTGCTTGATCAGCAGGATCGCCTCCCGGGCCTCGGGGGTGAGCCGCTGCGGCAGCGTCCGCAGGTGCGCGAGGTCCGGCTGGCGCTCCGGCTCGTCGACGAACCAGAGGTCCAGGGACCACGTGTGGCCCTGCGGCGAGCGGTAGTCCAGCCCGAGGTACAGCCCGTCCGGGTAGCCGGGATCGGTGTTCCAGGCGCCGGTGTCGTTGCGGAACCGCACCTGCCGCACGCGCTCGTGCATCGCCAGCCGCGCGCCGATCCCGGCCACCGCCTCGTGCACCCCGGCGTCGAGCCGGGGGCACACCACGGTGACGTCCAGGTCCCTGCGCACCATCAACCCCAGTGCCGCGCTCCCCACTCGCACCGGATCCCCGACCCGTCCGAGCGCCTCGTCCAGCCCCAGGTCCTTGTTCACCTCGTCCGCCTCGACCTGGAGTTCGTCCTGCTGCTGCACCAGTTGATTCATCGTCATCACACCATTGTCCCTGCCCTTCAGCGGACTTGGGGACGGATCCTCCGCCGGGCAGCGCTCCCCACGTGTACCGGTGCGCGTCGCGGCGCGGCTTCCGGCGCCGCTCCCGGGGCGTACCGGCATGACGGCGGCGCGAGTGGGGTAGCACGGCCTTCGACACGTACCGACACGTACCGGTCCGAAGGAGACGACCCCATGGCCGAGGGCCTCGCCCACGAGATCGTCTCCGCCGCGCTCGACCGGGCCGCCGCCGTCGCACACCTGAACGCCTTCATCACGCTGGACGCCGACGGGGCGCTCGCGGAGGCGGCCCGGCGCGATGCCCACGGCAGCGGCCCGTCCTGGTGCCTCGTCGTCAAGGACAACATCCATGTCGCGGGCCTGCCCAACACCGCCGGCACACCTGCGCTCACCGGCTTCCGCCCCGGCGCCGACGCGCCCGTCGTCGCGGCGCTGCGCTCGGCGGGAGCGATCGTCCTCGGCAAGACGAACATGCACGAGCTCTCTCTCGGCGCCACCTCCTCCAACCACACCTTCGGCGCCGTCGGC
>NZ_JBFBDY010000639.1:0-3479 GCF_040683475.1 Kitasatospora sp. NPDC093558
GTTGATCCGGTCGCCGCCGCGCCGGCAGTGGCCCTCGACGATCCGGGGGCCGCCGGCGGTCAGCTTCACCTCGACGTGGGACGGTCCGTCGCTCAGGCCGATCGCGGTCAGGAAGGCCTCGATCAGCTCGACCACCTCGGTGGCGGCGGCGTCGTCGAGGGCGGCCGGCACGGTGTGCCCGGCCTCCACGAACCCGGTGCCGAGCGACTTCTCGGTGAGCGCGAGCACGACGTGGCGACCGGCGAAGGTGAACGACTCGACGCTGATCTCGGGCCCGTCGAGGTGCTCCTCCAGCAGGAACGCACTGGCCCCGGTGTCGACGAACCCCTGGTGGACCTGCTCCACCCGGGGTTCCTCCACCAGGACCACTCCGAAGCTGCCGGTGGCCGAGACCGGCTTGGCGATGAACGGGAAGCCGTGCTCGGCGCCGAACGCGCGCAGATCGTCCGCCGTTCGCCCCAGGGCGGCCGCCACCGGACTGACTCCCCGCTCGGCGAGCGCGGTGCGCATGGCCCACTTGTCGGTGACGAGACGGACGGTTTCGTGGCGGGGGCCTCGCAGCCCCAACCGGTCGTTGAGGGCGGCCAGCGACAGCAGGGCGTGCTCCTGGATGCTCACCACCGCGTCGAACGGCCGGATCGCGTGCAGATGCGTGATGAGTTCGACGAACGCCGGCTCGGCGTAGTCGGTCAGCAGCGTCACGACCGCGGCGGCGGCCTCGACGGGCCGGACACGATCGGGACGCTGGGCCCACCACACCTCGGCTCCCAGCTTGACGGCTGCGTCGACCAGGGTTTGCTGATCGCCCAGGACCAGTACGCGAGGCTTCATGGCAGGAACCCTGCCAGAGATTTGCCACGCTTGGCAACACTTGGGAAGCAGGAACCCGCCACGCCTTGGCAACCACTTGCCAAGAGTGTGCCAAGCTCATACGCTCGGGCCTGCTCTGCTGCACGATTTCCCTGCTCCCTGGTCCTGGAGGAGAAATTGACGACGTCCCTGCAGAAGGAGGATCTGAGTCTTGACTTCAACAGGCTCGACCCCGGAGTGCGCAAACAGCTGAGAGCGCTGTGCACGCTCGACAACCGCCACGCCCCGCTCGCCCTGATCGGCGACTACCTCCTGGTGGCCGCTTCGATCTACGCGTGCGTCGCCGTCTCCTACTGGTTCTATCCGCTCGCGGTCCTGCTCATCGGGTCGACGCAGCGGGCCTTCGTGAACCTGCTGCACGAGTCCTCGCACAAGGTCCTCGCGCGCAGCGCACGGCTCAACCTCGCCCTCGGGACCGTGTTCTCCGGTTACCTGGTGCTGCACATGTACAACCCGTACCGCAATTCCCACATCGGCTTCCACCACCGGTTCCTCGGCGATCCGCAGAAGGACCCCGACTACCGGTTCCACGCGGACATCGGCATCTACGACCACGAGGTCTCGGACCGCCGCTTCTTCGCCCGCAACATCGCCGCGGCCGTTCTCGGGCTGCGCGCCCCCCAGTACGTCACGTACGTCGTGCGCGACCGCATCCTCTTCAAGTCGCGGAACGCCGCGGTGTCGATGCCGATCCGCCAGGGCACCGAGCGCGTCCTGCTGCTCCTCCAATGGGGCGTGATCGCCGGCGTCTGTGCCTGGCAGGGCTGGCTGCTCCACCTGCTGCTGTTCTGGTTCGTGCCGCTGTTCACGGCGGCCATCGCGATCGGCTGGCTGTCGGAGCTGGCGGAGCACTACCCCCTGCCGGAGAGCGAGTCCCGGCAGATCCTGATGACCCGCAACCGGCACGGCTGGGCGATCGAACGCTTCCTGCTCGGCCGCCACCACGACAACTACCACCTGGTGCACCACCTCAACACCGGAGTGCCCTTCTGGAACATGAAGCGAGCCCACCGGGTGCTGCTCCAGGACACGGCCTACGCCCGCTGGGACGGCCTGTGGGCCGGCGTCCTCACCCGCTCGCGGGACCGGCGCGACCAGGAGACGCTGCTCAGCTACGCGTCCAAGTACCGCCGTTGGCGCCGCACCGGCGGCGATCCGGCGCAGATCGACGGCGGCGGCACCTTCGCCGAGGCGGCGGCCTTCGCCCGCGTCATCTGAGCCGGCACTCCCTGCGCCCCGATTCCAAGGAGCCTGCCGGATGACCGTGCACCTCAACACCGCCGGAGCCGGCCTGATGCCCGCCGAGGTCGTGGACACGATGCGCGCCCATCTCGCCGAAGAAGCGGCCGAGGGCGCCTACGAGACGGAGCTGCGCCACGCGGACGTCCTGGAGCAGGGCGTCTACCGGACACTGGCCGAGGTGCTCGACGCACCCGTCGCCGACGTGGCCCTCTTCGACAGTGCCACCCGCGCCTGGAACTCCGTGGTGGGCGCCCTCCCCCTCACCGGCACCGACCGCCTCTGGATCACGCCGTACGAGTACGCGGGCAACCTCATCCTGTGGACCGAGTTGCGCAGCCGTACGGGCCTGCGCATCGAGGTCGTTCCCCTGACCTCGTCCGGGGACCTCGACCTCGACTGGATGCGCCGCAACATCCGTGAGGACGTCTGCCTCGTCTCCGTCCCGCACGTCCCGTCCGGCTGCGGGATCGTGAACCCGGTGGAGGAGATCGGCCGCATCCTCGCCCCATGGCCCTGCCTCTACCTCGTCGACGCCTGCCAGTCGGTCGGCCAGCTCGACGTCTCGGTCCGCAGGATCGGCTGCGACCTGCTCACCGGCGCCGGCCGCAAGTTCCTGCGCGGACCACGCGGCACCGGGTTCGCCGCCATCGGCGCGCGCCTGCGGGCCATCGCCGCGCCCTCCTTCCACGACCTCCACGTCGCCGAGGTGACGTCCGCCCACCGGTACGGGATCCACACCGACAGCGCGCGGCGCTTCGAGTACGCGGAGCGCTCGGGAGCCGCCGTCCGAGGACTCCACACGGCGCTGCGCCACCACCTGGCCCGCACCGACGCACCGGACACCGGGCAGCACACCCGTGCCGCGGTGCGCGACACCATCGACAGCCTGCCCGGCACCCGTCTGATCGACCCCGGTACCCGGCACGCCTCCATCGTCACCTTCGTGTGCGAGCACCTGCACGCGGCACGGATACGCGACGAACTGACCTCACGCGGCATCAACGTCTGGGTGGCCCAAGGCAACCACACGCCTCTCTACCTGCCCGGGCAGGGCGTCGAACAGGCGGTGCGCGTATCACCGCACTACTACAACTCGCCCAAGGACATCGAGTCCTTCGGCCAGGCCCTGCAAGAAGTGATCCGCTGACGGTGCGCGGCCCCGTCGCCGTCGCCCAGTAAGGGAAACCGATGACAACGCACGCCCCCATCGCACAGATCGACAAGGCCGCCGTCCAGGCGCTCGCAGACGAGCGGATCGACTGGCGGTTCAAAGGACTCCCGGTGTCGGCCGAGGGAAGCACCGTCGCCGAGGTCGCGGCCCGCCGGCTCAACGTCTTCGACGACGGTTTCGTCGGTCCGATCATGAC
>NZ_JBFBDY010000640.1:0-3475 GCF_040683475.1 Kitasatospora sp. NPDC093558
CACGCCGCCGCCGCACTCGCCCTGGCGGGCGCCGCCCTGACCACCCTGAGCGCCCCCAGCGCCGGCGCCGCCGACGGCTCCTGGGCCGGCTGCCCGTCGGGCGCCGTCTGCATCTACCCGCAGAACCAGAATCCCGCCTCCGCCCCCAGCGACGTGTTCTGGAGCTACGGCGCCCACAACCTCAGCGGCCAGTACGGCAACCACTGGATCCTCAACAACCAGAGCGGCGGCGCCCACGCCCACCTGTGCCGAGGCTCGGGCGGCGCCGACTGCGTCTACGACATCGCCGCCCGGAACGGCGTCTGGTACGACCTCGGCCCGATCACGTTCGGGTTCCCGCACCGCCCGTGATCACCTCGACCGCCCCTCACACCACAACCCCCACAACCCCCACAACCCCCACACCCCCCACCGGGCCGGGGTGCCCGCTGTCAGGGGGGGACAGCGGGCACCCCCCCTTTTTTGCGTGCGCCGCCGGCACCCTGCCGACGGCCGCCCGCCCCCCGCCGCCCCGCCGCCCGCCCCCCGGCTCGCGCCGCCCGTCCCCGGCTCGCGCCGCCCTGTGACCTGGGACGTCCTGACCGTTACCTGACACTTCGTCAGATCGATCAGTTCTTGAACCCCGCCGCCGCGCCCCGCCCCCTGACCTGCCCCTTGGAGTTTCCTCCAGGTTTCGGTCACCGGTAAGCGTTCACGAAGATAACGAGTGGGGGCGGATTTCGGGCATCCTGGATTTACTTATTGACGTCATGCTCGTGGGCAGGTTTAACTCCCCCCTACTCCGCCGCTGCGCCGCGGCGACGTCCACGAGAGGCACCCCACCCATGAACGCAATGACGCGTCGCGCCCTCATCGCCACCACCGCCGTCGCGATGGCCCTGTCCATGGCCGCGTGCGGCAAGGCCGGCGGCGACAAGAAGGACTCCGCCGCCTCCGGCGACAGCACCTCCATCGGCCTGCTGCTGCCCGAGAACGCCTCCTCCACGCGCTACGAGTCCTTCGACCGCCCCTTCATCGAGGCCAAGGTCAAGTCCCTGTGCCCGGACTGCAAGGTGCTCTACAACAACGCCGAAGGCAGCGCCGCCAAGCAGAAGCAGCAGTTCGACACCCTGATAGCCCAGGGCGTGAAGGTGATCGTGCTCGACGCCTACGACGCCAAGTCCACCCAGGGCTGGGTGCAGGAGGCCGCCGCCAAGGGCGTCAAGGTCGTCGCCTACGACCGCCTGGCCACCGGCCCGGTCGCCGCCTACGTCTCCTTCGACAACGAGAAGGTCGGCGAACTCCAGGGCCAGGCCCTGCTGGACGCCGTCGGCCCGCAGGCCTCCGACGCGAACATCGTCATGATCAACGGCGACGAGGCCGACCCCAACGCCGCCCAGTTCAAGGCCGGCGCGCACAAGGTCCTGGACGCCAAGGTCAAGAAGGTCGTCTACGAGCAGTCCGGCGAGTGGAAGCCCACCGTCGCCTCCCAGAAGATCGGCGCCGCCGTCTCCCAGCTCGGCAAGGGCGGCTTCCAGGCCGTCTACTCCGCCAACGACGGCATGGCCGGCGCCATCATCACCCAGCTCCAGGGCGCCGGCATCAAGGTCCCCGTCGGCGGCCAGGACGCCGGCCTCGACGCCATCCAGCGCATCGTCACCGGCGACCAGGCCTACACCATCTACAAGGCCTACCGCCCCCTCGCCGACTCCGCCGCCGAACTGGCCGTCGACCTCCTGAAGGGCAAGGACGTCAAGTCCCTCGCCACCGCCAGCGTCGACAGCGCCACCGACAAGGCCGTGCCCGCCAAGCTCCTGGACGCCAAGGTCGTCACCAAGGCCAACATCAAGGACACCGTCGTCGCCGACGGCCTCTACAAGGTCTCCGACATCTGCACCGCCGACTACGCCGCCGCCTGCACCGCCGCCGGCCTCCAGTAACACGAGCGCCCCGCACCAGGCCCGCCAAGGCCTGCGTCCCGCCTCAAGCACCCCACCACACGAGAAGGTTCACGTGACAGGCGCACCCGTCCTCCAACTGCGCGCGGTCTCCAAGCGCTTCGGAGCCGTCCAGGCCCTCACCGACGTCGACCTCGACGTCCACGCCGGCGAGGTCCTCGCCCTCGTCGGCGACAACGGCGCCGGCAAGTCCACCCTCGTCAAGACCATCGCCGGGGTCCACCCCGTCGACGAGGGCACCATCACCTGGCGCGGCGACGCGGTGCGCCTGACCCGCCCCCAGGACGCCCAGGCCCTCGGCATCGCCACCGTCTACCAGGACCTCGCCCTGTGCGACAACCTCGACGTCGTCGCCAACCTCTTCCTCGGCCGCGAGAAGCTCCGCACCGGCCTGCTCGACGAGGTCGCCATGGAACAGCACGCCCGCGAGCTCCTGGACACCCTGTCCATCCGCATCCCCGACGTGCGCATCCCCGTCGCCGCCCTCTCCGGCGGCCAGCGCCAGGTCGTCGCCATCGCCCGCGCCCTGGTCGGCGAGCCCGCCGTCGTCATCCTCGACGAACCCACCGCCGCCCTCGGCGTCGAACAGACCGCCCAGGTCCTCGACCTCGTCGAGCGCCTGCGCGAACGGGGCCTGGGCGTCATCCTCATCAGCCACAACATGGCCGACGTGCGCGCCGTCGCCGACACCGTCGCCGTCCTGCGCCTGGGCCGCAACAACGGCGTCTTCACCGTCGCCGACACCACCCAGGAACAGATCGTCTCCGCCATCACCGGCGCCAGCGACAACGCCGTCACCCGCCGCCAGGCCCGCCGAGCCTCGCAGGAGGACGCCGCATGAGCACCCCCACCACCGACACCGGCGCCGATACCGGCGCGCCGAAGACCCCCGCCACGGACCCGCGCCTGCTGGTGCGCTCCACCGGCCTCAGCGGCTACCTCGACGAAGCCCGCCGCCGCCTCACCAGCGGCGAACTCGGCTCCACCCCCGTCGTCCTCGGCCTCATCCTCATCGCCGTCATCTTCCAGACCACCACCGGCCACTTCCTCCAGGCCGACAACCTCACCAACATCACCAAGTACATCGCCGGACCCGGCCTCATCGCGGTCGGCGTCGTCTTCGTCCTCCTCCTCGGCGAGATCGACCTCTCGCTGGGCTCCGTCGCCGGCGTCTGCGCCGCCATCGCCTCCGTCCTCGCCGTGCGCGAAGGCCTCGGCGAATGGCTCGCCGTCCTCATCGCCCTCGCCACCGCCTGCGCCATCGGCGCCCTGCACGGCTTCTTCTTCGCCCGCATCGGCGTACCCGCCTTCGTCGTCACCCTCGCCGGCATGCTCGCCTGGAGCGGCCTGCAGGACTACGTCCTCGGCGACCTCGGCACCGTCAACAACCGCCACGACGGCCTCATCGCCACCCTCGACACCCACTTCCTCGGCGACGGCGACATCGCCTACGCCTGGGCCCTGGCCATCCTCGCCCCCGCCCTCTACCTCGCCGCCCAGCTGCGCACCGCCCAGCGCCGCCGCACACTCGGCCTCAC
>NZ_JBFBDY010000641.1:0-3461 GCF_040683475.1 Kitasatospora sp. NPDC093558
GCGTCGGCGTTCCGCCCGTCGGCGCGCCGGGCGCGGCCCTGGGCCAGCAGTTCCTCGCAGCGCGCGGTGTCCAGGCCGCCGCTGCCGACGGCGAACAGGTACCCGCCGCCGACCGACGCGAGCGCCTCGGCCCCGAGGACCCGCCGCAGCCGGTGGACGTACGTCCGGACGACTCCGGTCGCCCGGGCCGGCGGCTCGTCGCCCCACAGGTCGTCGATCAGCTGCGCACCCGAGACGTGCCGGCCCGCCCGGAACAGCAGCGCCAGCAGCAGGCTCTGCTGCTGCGGCGAGCCGAGCGGCACCTCCACCCCGTCCCGCCAACAGCGCAGCGGCCCGAGCACCGCGAACCGCAGTCCCCCCGAACTCCCGCCCTCGCCGACCAACCGACACCCCTCCCCGCTGACGATCCCCCAGCGGCATGATACCGACCGGTATTCCCCCTGCTCAGACATCCTGCCGGGTCCCCGGGGACGATCCGGGGTAGGACCGTCACACGGGTACGAACAGGACGGAGACCGCCTTGAGCAGCGAGTTCGACAACGTGGACATCCTCGTCACCAACGGCCGCCAGGACGGCAAGCCCAGGGTGTGGGCGGTGATCGACGAGATCCACCGGCACCTGACCGCTCACCGGGCGACCATCGGTCAACCCCTGCTCCCGCTCCAGGTGGTGAAGATCCAGGAGGAGGCGGGCGAGGTCGCCGAAGCCCTCCTGGGCGTCCTCGGCGCCAACCCCCGCAAGGGCGTCAGCCACACGATGGCCGACCTCCAGGGCGAGCTGTGCGACGTCATCACCGCCGCCATGGTCGCCCTGCGCGAAACCACACCTGACGCCGCCACCGTCCTCGGCACCCACCTCGCCGCCTGGCGTCCGGCCCCGCCGAAAAAAGTTGAGGAAATTCTCGTCCGGCTGTCACAAACCCCTCCCGGGACGGGTCGAGTCAGTGAAGGCGCCGAAAACACGGCCCGCACCAACCGAGGGGAACACGATGTCGGAGAACACGACGATGCAGCCGCGACCGATCACCACCGAGGTCCCGCTGCGGCCGCGGCTGGCGACGGATCCCGGGGAGCTCGTGCCCGAGCTGGCGGACGTGTCCGCGGCGCTGTTCCGGGCCACCGGCAACCGGTCGGTGCCACGGACGACGATCAGCCTGGTGCAGCTGCGCGCCGGGCAGATCGTCGGCAGCACCTACCTGACCGTGCTGCACACGGGCTTCCTGCGCAAGGCCGGGGAGACGGAGGAGCGGATCGACTCGGTGGCGACGTGGTGGGACTCGCCGTACTTCACCCCGGCCGAGCGGGCCGCGCTCGCCCTGGTGGAGGCGGTGCTCCAGCCGGCCGAGCGGGGCGCCGAGCGGGTGCCGGACACGCTGTACGCCGAGGTGGCCGAGCACTACGACGAGAAGGCGCTCACGACGCTGACCCTGGCGATCGGGCAGGTCAACTTCTTCGTGGCGATCGCCCTCGTCGCCAAGCCCGTGCCCGGACGGTCCTTCTCCGAGCCGTGGGCGTGACGGGCCCGCTCATGCCACGGCGCTAGCGCAGCACCAGGTCCGGCGTGCCTCGGACCGCGTACACCGGGAGGCGGGCGCCGTCGAGGACGGCCTGGGGCAGGCTGAGGCCGAAGTGCCGTTCGACGGCGCCGAGGGTGCGGCGGTGGGCGTCCGAGAGGGGTTCGCCGGGGGGCGCGGCGCGGGTGATGCCGTCGGGGTGGAGGACGCCGGCGGCGACGAGGACGGGGAGCAGGAGGTCCGGCTCGCTGCCCCAGCGCCAGCGCTCCTCGGCGAGGCCGAAGCCGCACAGGACGGCGCCGTCGCGGGCGTAGTCGAGCAGGGCCGGCGGGTGCTCGGCCATGGGGCGGTAGTGGACGACCTCGACGCCGCCGCGGGCTACTGACCTCGGCGCTTCAAGGTGATGGCGGTGGGAGGTCGAGGGAGAGTCCGGTCCCGGCGAGGAAGCCGTCGAGGACGTCAGCGCGGTACTGCAGTCGCTTGAGGCGGTTGCGGACGAGGGCTTCGAGTCGGTCGAGGGCGACGCTGGCGAGGTTCGCGAGGCTGCGTTTGACGTGGGCCCACAGGTACTCGACCGCGTTCAGCTCGGGTGCGTAGGCGGGCAGGATGAACACCGTCAGCCAGTCCCGGGCGCTGATCAGGTCGCGCATGGCGTGGGAGACATGGGTGTTGAGCCGGTCCCAGACCAGCACGATCGGTGCCTTGACCAGTTGATGGGCCCCGTCTATCAGGCCGATGTAGTCGCGTTCGGACAGGCTGCGGCGTTCGCCCTTTCGGCCGGTGTGGCGCCGCAGCCGGTGGCACAGCCGGGTTCGTGAGCCCGGTCGCATCGCGATCAGCCCGGCAGCCGAGACTCTCCCGGAGCCCCGGCCGCAGACCTTCACGACCGGGGTGATGCCGCGCTGTCCCCATGTGCGTCCTGTGGGCGGTCTGCGGGTGAACCCGGCCTCGTCCTCGAAGCAGAGCCATCCGTCGCAGGCCGCCCGGGTGCTTTTACCTCCGCCCAGGTCGCCTCCCTCCACGCGGTGACGGTCTGCTCGTCGCGTTCCGCGGCCCGCCGCACGGGGACCTGCGGGGTGAAGCCGAGGCGGTGCATCAGACGGGTGGCCCCCGAGACGCTGTAGGACACGTGGAACTTGCGGCCGATCAGGGTCGCCACCCGGGCGCCGGTCCACACCTGGTCCTGGTCCCAGCCGTGCACGGCCGGCCCCTGCTCGAGGTACTCGGCGAGCTTCTCCCGGCACCGCGCAGACAGCTTGCACCGCTGCCCACCCGGTCCCCGTGAGGCCAGCGCCCCGACACCGTCCTGGCGCCAGGCCTGGTGCCACTGGTAGGCCGATTTCGCGGTCACCCGCAGCCTGCGGGCAACCTCCCCCGGCGGAACGCCTTCGTCGAACAACGCGGCGGCCTCCAGCCGCACCACCTCGCGGCGCTGACGTGCCTTCGCCGTCAGCCCGCCCCCATCCGCATAACGCATACCAACGGCATAGCGCGCAAATGACCGTCAGTCAGCTACACAAACAGGCCAATCACCTTGAAGCGCCAACGTCAGTATCTCGGTGAGCAGGTCGGCGCCGGTGGAGTCGCCGTACTCGATCGCGAAGGACCAGTCGCCGGACGCCCCGACGCGGACCACGCCGTCGCCGTCCTCGCTGGGCCGGTACACCTCGATGTCGAGGTCCCACACCTCCGCGCCGCTGACCGGGCCGGCGGGGCCGCGCACGTCCGCGCCCATCCGGCGGGCCACCTCCTCGGGCGGGATCCCCCGCGCGAACAGGACGCCGCTGAGCCGGTCGTCGCCCTCGGCGAGCCACCGGATGCCGTCGCTCATGACGCCCTCCCCCTGTCGCACCGACCCGTCCTGGTCGGGCTTCCCGGACGGCACCCTAGCGCCCCCCACTGACAATCGGGCCTCCCCGACGGCGACGGTGCCCGCAGCGCCGGAAC
>NZ_JBFBDY010000642.1:0-3457 GCF_040683475.1 Kitasatospora sp. NPDC093558
CGCGCCGCGCCGCCGAAAGCCCACTTCCCCCCGGCCCCGGCCGGGGGTTTTCACGGAGGTCACCACTTGACTTCCTCCCCCTCGTAACGAGGGGGATTCCCCTCAGCCTCGCGGCTGAGCCGCTGCGCGTGTGCGCGGCGGTGGGACGACTTCCTGCTTCACAGACGACTGCCCGCCCGGAGTGCTCCGTTGAGGTCTTACACCGTCTCCACAGGCTGTAACCGCCAGCCCGGCGGCCAGGATGTTCTTCGCCGCGTTCACGTCCCGATCGTGGGTCGTCCCGCAGTCACACGTCCATTCACGGACGTTGAGCGGCATCTCGCTTCGCAGGATGCCGCAGGCGGAGCACAGCTTGGAGGAGGGGAACCAGCGATCCACGACCACCAGTTCCCGCCCGTACCACTCGCACTTGTACTCCAGCATGGACCGCATCTCGGTCCAGCCCGCGTCACTGATGGCGCGAGCCAACCGCCGGTTCTTGAGCATGTTCCGGACAGCCAGATCCTCGATCACGACCACTTGGTTATCGCGGACGAGTCGAGTGGTGAGCTCGTGCAGGAAGTCCCTGCGCCGATCGGCGATCCGGGCATACACCCGGCCGACCTTGAACCGGGCCTTCGCACGGTTCGCACCGTCGCCCGGCGCCTTGCGGGCAAGATTCCGCTGGGCCCTGGCAAGGCGTTCCCGGTCCCTGCGCTCGTGCCGGGGGTTGGTGACCTTCTCCCCGGTGGAGAGCGTCACCAGCGCGGTGATACCCGCGTCGATACCCACAGCGGAACCAGCCGGGGCGTTTGGCATGGTGGGGCGGTCCTCGCACAGCAGGGAGACGAACCAACGCCCCGCGCTGTCCTGCGACACCGTCACCGTGGACGGTGCAGCGCCTTCCGGCAGCTGCCTCGACCACACGACGGCCAGCGGCTCCGCCATCTTCGCCAGGGTGAGCTCACCGTCCCGGAACCGGAACGCCGAGCTGGTGTACTCGGCGGACTTGCGGGACCTCTTCCGGGACTTGAACGTCGGGTACTTCGCCCGCCTGGCCCAGAAGTTGGCGAACGCCCCCTGCAAGTGCCGCAAAGCCTGCTGCAACGGAACCGACGACACCTCGGACAGGTAGGCCAGCTCCTCGGTCTTCTTCCACGCCGTCAGCATCGCCGACATGGCGTTGTAGTTCACCCGCTCCCGGCGCAGCGTCCACGCCTCCGTGCGGGCCTGCAACGCCATGTTGTAGACCTTCCGCACGCACCCGAACGTGCGCGACAGCTCCGCCGCCTGCGCATCGGTCGGATAGAAGCGGTACTTGAACGCCCGCTTCACGTGGATGGTCGCCACGGATCACACACTAACACCCTGCTTGTGACCATATGACACACAGTCACCTAGCGAGGCATGCCGCCTTGACGGCGGTATGCGAATCCCCAACCCGCTACGCGGGCAATCCAATTCCTCCCCGACCTCAAGGCCGGGGTCTCCTTGGAGGTCTCAGATGAAGGCTGTCGTCATGGCAGGGGGCGAGGGAAGCCGCCTGCGGCCGATGACGTCGACCGCGCCCAAGCCCCTGCTCCCGGTCGCGGGGCGGCCGATCATGGAGCACGTCCTGCGGCTGCTGCGCCGGCACGGCCTGACCAGCACCGTCGTCACCGTCCAGTACCTGGCCGAACAGATCGAGGACGAGTTCGGCGACGGCACGCAGCTCGGCATGCGGCTGAGCTACGTCCGCGAGCGCGAACCGCTCGGCACGGCCGGGTGCGTCGGCAACGCCCGCCAGGAGCTGGCGGACGGCCCGTTCCTGGTGATCTCCGGCGACGCGCTGACCGACATCGACCTCGGCGCCCTGATCCGCTTCCACCGGGACAAGGACGCCCTGGTCACCGTCTGCCTCACCCGGGTCCCCGACCCGGTCGAGTTCGGCATCACCATCGTCGACGACCAGGGCAGGGTGGAGCGCTTCCTGGAGAAGCCCACCTGGTCCCAGGTCTTCTCGGACACCGTCAACACCGGCATCTACGTGGTGGAACCCGAAGTGCTGGACCTGATACCCGAGGGCGAGGCCGTCGACTGGTCCGCGGACGTCTTCCCCAGGATCCTGGCGGACGGCGGCATCTACGGCTTCGTCGCCGACGGCTACTGGCAGGACGTCGGCACCCACGAGAGCTACCTCACCGCGCAGAGCGACGTCCTGGAAGGCCGCGTCGGCGTCGAACGCGCGGGCTTCGAACTCGCCCCCGGGGTCTGGGTCGACGCCACCGCCCACGTCGACCCGGGCGCCGTGCTGCGCGGCCCCCTGCACGTCGGCGCCCACGCCAGGATCGGCCCCGGCGCGCAGATCCTGGACAACACCGTCATCGGCGACCACGCGGTCGTCGAACGCGACGCCGTCGTGCACCGCGCCGTGGTCCACCCGCACGCCTACCTCGGGCCGCGGGCCCGGCTGCGCGGCTGCGTGCTGGGACGCAACGCGACGGTCCACGCCGACGCGCGCATCGGCGAGCACGCGGTGATCGGCGAGGGCAGCGTGCTGGAGGAGCGCAGCGTCGTCGGCGACCGCGTCATGGTCTACCCGCACAAGACGGTCGAGGCCGGCGCGGTGGTCAACCGCTCGCTGCTGTGGCAGAACCGCGCGGCCCGGTCGGTGTTCGGCTCCCGCGGGGTCCGCGGGGTCCTCGGCACCGACATCACCCCTGAGGTGGTCGTCCAGCTGGCCGGGGCGTTCGCCACCATGCTGCCCCGCGGGGCCACCGCGACGGTCGCCTGCGACCACTCCCGCGGCGCCCGGGTGCTGACGCCCTCGGTGCTGTCCGCCCTCCAGGCCGGCGGCGTGCACGTACGCGACCTGGGATGCGTGCCGGTGCCGCTGGCCCGGATGGAGACCGCGGCCGGCGCCGACGGCGGAATCCTGGTGCTGGCCGAGCCCGGCGACGGCGACGCGGTGTCCGTCGTCCTGCTCGACGCCCAGGGCTTCGACCTGTCCCAGAGCGCCCAGCGCGCACTGGACCGGGTCTACGGCCGCAGGGAGTACCGCCGGGCCCTGGCCGGCGAGACCGGCGAACTGGACCGCACCGCCGTGCCGATGGACTGGTACGGCACCGCCCTGGTCCGGGCGGCCGCGGCGGCCGGACGCCCCGGCACGCGCGGCGCCCGCCTGAAGGTGGTCGTCGACGCCGCCCACGGCAGCGCCTCCCTGATCCTCCCGCAGGTCCTCGGACGCCTGGACGTGGACGCCCTGCTGGTCAACAGCGGTCTCGACCCCGACCGGGCGGCCGAGACGCCCCGGGACAAGAACGCCGCCCTGCACGAACTGGGCACCGTGGTCCGGGCGGCCGGCGCGGCCTTCGGGGTGCGCCTGGACGCCACCGGCGAGCGGATGTCGCTGGTCGACGAGCAGGGACAGGTCATCGCCGACGACATCCGCAGGGGGGTCTCGGTCCAGCCGGGCGACGAGGCCCGGCTCGGGCCGGAG
>NZ_JBFBDY010000643.1:0-3454 GCF_040683475.1 Kitasatospora sp. NPDC093558
GTGCGGACCGGCCTGACCGTGCGCCGCCGCCTGCCCGTGCTGCGGGTGCTGTCCGTGCTGCGCGGGCAGCACCGCTCCGCCGGGCGCCGCGGGGTACGCGTGCGCCGGCTGCTGGCCGTGCGCCCCGCCGAACACGCCCGCCGCCGTCGCGGTGGCCGCCCCGTGCGGACCGGCCGGCCCCGCGGGCTGCGAGCCGGGCCGCCGGGCCCGGTAGCTGGTCCGGTAGGCGGCCGGCGAGACCCCGAGCTGACGGCGGAAGTGCCCGCGCAGCGCCACCGGCGAACGGAACCCGCACCGCCGCGCGACGTCGTCCACCGACAGCTCCGACGTCTCCAGCAGCCGCTGCGCCTGGAGCACCCGCTGGGTGATCAGCCACTGCAGCGGCGCGCTGCCGGTGAGCGTGCGGAAGCGGCGGTCGAAGGTGCGCCGGCTCATGTACGCGCGAGCGGCCAGCACCTCGACGTCGAACTGCTGGTTGAGGTTCTCCAGCGCCCACGTGACCACCTCGGCCAGCGGGTCGTTGCCGATCTCCTCCGGTAAAGACTGATCGATGTACTGGGCCTGTCCTCCGCCGCTGCGCCGGCTCGGCACCACCAGCCGGCGGGCGAGCGCGTTGGCCGCCTCGGCGCCGTGGTCGCTGCGCACCACGTGCAGGCAGAGGTCGATGCCGGCGGCGGTGCCGGCCGAGGTCAGCACGTCGCCGTCGTCGACGAAGAGCTCGCGCGGGTCGACGTGGACCCGCGGGTAGCGCTTGGCGAGGGTCGGGGCGTACATCCAGTGGGTGGTCGCCGGACGGCCGTCGAGCAGGCCGGCCGCGGCGAGCACGAACGCGCCGGTGCACAGTCCGATGATCCGCGCGCCCTCGTGGTGCGCCTTGCGCAGGGCGGTGATCGCCTCGACCGGCGGCGGCTGCGAGATCGACCGCCAGGCCGGTACGACGATCGTGCCGGCGCGGGCCAGGGCCTCCAGGCCGTAGGGCGCGGAGAGGGTGAGGCCGCCGGTGGTGGCGAGCGGGCCCTCCTCCCCGGCGCAGACCAGCAGGCGGTAGCGCGGGACGCCGGCGTCCTGGCGGTCGACGCCGAAGACGGAGAGCGGGATCGAGCTCTCGAAGATCGGGGCGCCGCCGAAGATCAGCACCGCGACGGTCTCGCGGCGGCGCCGGCCGGACAGCTTGCGGGGCGCGGCTGTCATCACCGGGGTTGCGGAGCCGTTCGCGCCGGACCGGTCGCCGAGCGGGCCGCCGTGGGCGCCACCGTGGGCCGGGCCGTGCGGGCCGCCGTGCCCGAGCGGGCCGTGTCCGCCGGCGACGGCCGGGCCGAGGCCGCCGAGCGTGCCGGTGGAGCCACCGGGCAGGCCGGGGGAGCCGGGGACGCCGGGGAGGCCGGGCGTGCCCGGGTAGGCGGAGTAGTCCGCGCCGTAGCCCGCGCCGTTGGGCCCGTAGCCCGAACCGTTGGGTCCGTGGCCCGCGCCGTTGGGTCCGTAACCCGCGCCGTTGGGCCCGTGGCCTGCGCCCGTGCTGCCGGGGCCGTACGCCTGGCCGGGGTTGATGGCGCCTCGGCTGACGGTCGGTCCGCCGTGCTCCGGGGACGCGCCGTAGGAGGGGGCGCCGGGCGCGGCGGAGGAGGCGGCCGGTGCGGCCGGTCCGGCGGGGTGGGCGGGGTACGAAGCGGTGCCGGAGGCGCCGGAGTTGCGGGTGGTGGCGGCGGTCGCGGGGGTACCAGCGCTTCTCGCGGGGCGACCCGCGATGCCGGCCACCGTCTGGCCGCTGTCAGGACCCGCGTCGCTCCTGCTCACCCTGCTCAAGGCGCTCAAGCCCCCTCGGTGGTGTGGTGTGGGTGGTGCGGCACTGCTAGCCAAGATCGAAATCTATCGGGTGGACCGTTGCCGTTGTGACAAGTTCACCATCCGACGCTATGTCGACATGGCAATTTGGCGTGATGCATTCGATCACGAAGCGTGGCACCCGTCGACCCTTCTGGGAAGAGGGCCGGTGCAACGGTGGCTGGTTGTCGCGGGGCCGCTCCTGGGGCGTCCGGCTCCGGGGCGCCCGGCCGGCGGGTCTGGGCTGCGGATTTGCCCAAGCGGGAGGGACCGGCCAGAAATTGACCGAAAATCGGCGGTGCACAAGAGGGCGCACAGGTCGCCGGATGTGCGCCTCCCTGGCTTCATTCGGCCAGGGCCCGGGCGGGCCGCGGCCGGCGTGACGGCCCGGGTTACCGTCCTGCCGTGAACGTTCCGCGCCGGCTCGAACAGGCCAACGACAACGCAGCCGCCTTCTGGCTCGGCCAGGCCCGGGCGCACGGCTGGCAGACCCGTACCCACGAACTCTTCACCGCCGTCCGCTGCGCCCGTACGCCGGACGACCCGCACCGCATTCTGATCACCCGGCCGTACGCCGAACCGGGTTCGCTGGAAGCCGAATTGGCCGAGCTCATGGCGGCCTGGTCGACCCTCCGCTTCACCCTGGAAGATCCGTATGGCGGCCTCGACCTGACCGGTTTCGGCGCCACCCGGCTGCCGCTCATGCCGGTGATGGTTCGTGAGCCGGGCCCGGTCGCGGGCGGCCCGCGGACTCTGCCGTACGTCTGCGAAGCCCAAGGTGGAGGATCTCTGACGGTCGATGAGGCAACGGACGGCGGCCTGCTCGCCGAGGCGGAGCGCACGATCGTCGACGGGTTCCCGCAGCGCGCCCGGCAGCCCTGGACGCGCGGAGCGGCTGTCCCGGAACGGATGTTGTACGACCCAAGCTGCCGCATATGGCTGGGCCGCCTCGACGGCACCGCGGCGGGCGCCTGCCTCACCTATGACGACGGTCGGGCCACCGGGGTGTACTGGGTCGCCACGCTGCCCTTCGCCCGTGGCCGGGGCGTGGCGCGCGCCGTGGTGGAGACCGCCCTGGCGGCGGCCCACCCCGGCCGTCCGGCGACCCTGGTCGCCACCGCCGCGGGCGAACCGCTCTACCGCAGGCTCGGGTTCGACGACCGCGGACCCACCTGCTGGTGGACCCGGACCGCCCCGCCGGCCCGGGCGAAGGCGTAGCACCGGCCCGGCCGCTCTACTGCGCCGCCACCGCGGGAAGCGCGCCCAGCGGAACGGCGAACCTGGTCCGCACGGGCCCATCCTCCCCGGGTAGCAAGGCCGTTGGGCGCTCGACCGGGTGCTCGACGGTCGTGCCCGCACCGTGCGCGCCCATTCCGTTGTGCTCCGCGACGATCGCGGCAAGCCCGCCTGAGCGGTTTCGGACAGCGGCGCCCGCCTCCGGTCCTGCGGCGCCACCCGTCCCGGCGTTCACGGGACCAGGCGCATGCGAGCCTTCCAGGGCGGATCCCGCGGACCGTACGCCGGACCGTGCGCCGATGAGCGCCGTCACGGCCGCCTGCGCGCTCGCTGCGGCGCTCGCCGTCACGGCGACCGCGCGCGTCTGCGCGGCCGTCCGCCGCCGGATCGGGGCGCC
>NZ_JBFBDY010000644.1:0-3442 GCF_040683475.1 Kitasatospora sp. NPDC093558
GTCGGCCGAGAGCAGGAGCTCCGTCGGTACGATCCGCGGCGCGTAGTTGAAGCCGCGAGCCATGTCCGGGCCTATGGTGCTCTTGGCCCACAACACCATCTTGGGCCGCTCCTGGGAGCGGTGGTACAACTCGACCTTGATCGGCACCGCCTGATCGGCGGTCAGCGTGAGCTCCCGATCCTGTTTGGGGCCCGGCCGGTAGAAGTCCGCGTCGAGCTCCGCGGCGTTGGGGTTGTCGTAGACAAGGGTGTTGTTCACCCAGATCCGCGCGCCGTCCGCGTGCGCGCCACCGAAGCGGAAGTCGCCGCTGACCGGCGGTTTGAACTGCCCCTCCCAGCGGATGACGAACCAGTCCTTGGCCAGCGCCGGCGGCCAGGTGTACTGCTGCCACGGGAAGTTGGCCTGCGGGTCGAGGAACAAGCCCATGTTGACCTGCGGCTCGCCGCGCACCATCACCGGCGCGTCGTCCGGAACGCCCGCGTGCCGGGAGTCGTTGAAGTACGACGCCCGCACCCCGCGGGGCTCGCCCTGGCGGGAGTTGTACGCGAACGTCACCCCGGCCGAGCCACCCAGGGTGGGGAAGGCCGGACCGGCGGCCGCGGTGTGGAGATTGCCGCTGAACAGGTTCACCGTCACCGGCCCCAGCCGGTCGCTCGGCGACGGTCCCGGGTCACCGACCCGCTGGTTGACGGTGAAGTGCCCGACCCACTTCGCCGGTGTCGTGCTCTGCCCGCCCGCTGGGGCGGTTGCCACCGTCCAGCTGTAGCGGCCACCGTCGTGCAGCACGTACCGGGGCACCGTCCAACTCGGTGTGGACAAGCACCCCGAATCCACCACGCTGCCCGAGCGGCCGTCGAAGCCCGTGGCCACCTTGAAGCAGTACTGGACGCCGTCACCCACCGCGGCGACCTGCAAGGTCGGCATCTCGGTCGCCAGGACGGCCTGATCGACCGGAGCCACCAGACTCGGCTCCGGTACCACGGACGAATCCGCGGCGGTGTGCCGGCTCGATACCCCTGCAGCGCCGCGCTGTTGTACGACCTCGGGATCGACACGGGCACGTCCATCAGTCGTACCCCCGCCTGACAGCGGGGTGAAGTCCGCCGCCGGCTGCTCCGGCTCAAGTGCCTGGCGAGACGTCGTCGGCGAGGACGTAGAGGCCATGATCGGCCAGTCCCGGACGACCTTCTTCGAGGATGGTGTCGCGGCCGCCGGGGGTGCTGCCAACGCCTGTGCCAGCGAACCCGTCAGCACCAACGTCAACAGCAGCGCCACCAGCCGCGCACCTGGCCACGCCCGTAACCGTGCGCCGTTGCAACCCCCACGACCTCGCACAGCCATAGCCCCTCCGTCGCCAACGACACCAAGGCCCACCCACCGGACCAGTGCGCCCGCGCGACCGTAACGAGGGCCAATGAAATCCGGATGACGATCCGTCAGGAACCAAAACCGTCCGACTGGGACGGATTCACCACAGTCGGCGCGTCCATGAAACCCGGACAAAGCCCGGGAAGGACCGGCTCCAAGCTCCCGAAGCCGATCACGACCTCCCACCGCAAGCGGCATGATGCTCGACTGGCTCCAGCACCGGCAGCTCGACCCCGCCGGCCTCCGCCGCCCCCGTGACGATCCATGCAAGACAGGGTGCTCTGCGCATCGCTCCAGGGGCTGCAGGGAGCGACCCCTGGTGGCACGGTTCTCCAACGGAGCGGCGGCGCAGCGGTGTTCGGGGTTCTCGAAGTCGAAGCGGCAACCGGCGCCTGAAGATCAGCGGCTACTTGGTGCGGACGCGGCCGCGCGCCGCCTCACCGGGCTCGCTCGACGCTCCACCTCGGCAGGTACTCGAAGAACGCGACGGCCTCCTCCCGCCACCTGGGACGCCATCCGGCCGCTTCCGTGGCGGCCGCGTGTGCCCACCGCCGCATGTCCGCCCGCATCCTCTCCGGGACGCCGTGACGCCGGGCGATGTCGCGGATGGCGGCGATGGTCTCCTCGGTGCAGGCTCCGCCGCCGAGTGCGGACTCCACCAGGGCCCGCTCCGAACCGGTGGCCGCTACCAGGACGGCACGGACGGCGTAGTTGCGCCGTCCCTCCCGGATGTCCGCTCCGGTGGGCTTGCCCATGGTCCCCGCGTCGCCGAAGAGGTCCAGGTAGTCGTCGCGCATCTGCCCACAGATCCCCACCAGCCGGGCGTAGCGCCGCAGTTCCTCGTCGTGGAGGGCGGTCTGGACGCCTGCGGCGAGCAGGCCCAACTGGATCGGGGCGAGAACCGAGTAGCGGGCGGTCTTGTAGTCGGCCACGTCGTGCAGCATGTCCTCGTCCGGGTCCACGGTGAAGTCCCGCTCCAGGTCGATGATCTGGCCGACGAACGTGGCCGATGCCGCTCGCGTCTGCACCTCGACCATGGCCTGTCGCACCGGGAGCGGGGCTTGGGAGTCGAGAAGGACCCGCAGCGACAGGGCGAGTGCGAGGTCGCCGGCGAGGAGGGCGAGCCCGAGCGCAGTCTGCGGCCGGCCGGGGAACTGCCCCCGGTAGGCGTAATAGGTGGAGGGGCCGCCTCGGCGGGTTGCGCTGCCGTCGATGATGTCGTCGTGGACCAGCCCGTGGGTCTGGAGCAGTTCGATGCTCAGCGCGGCGTCGTCCAGCCCCTTCACGGGCTCGGCGGTCACCAGACGGGCGGCTTCGAAGAGGAGGGCCACCCGCATCCGCTTGCCGCCGCGCAGCGACAGATCTCGCAGCAGCGCGAGGCAGTCCGGGGTGAACCGACTGCACGACGGCGCGTCGAAGCCGGCGGACAGGTCCTGGAAGTACTTCTCGAACAGCGTGCTGAACCGGCGCTCGTACCCGGCGAGACGGGCCCGGATCTGCTCAGTGAGGACGGCGTCGGTATCGGCCACGAAAATGTCTTCCCTTCAGGTGGGGATGCGTGCCCGCGAAGGCGCGGAGGCGACACACATCCCGGCGATGGTCGGGCACCATGCTGCCCCATCGGCAATGGTGGGGCCGTCGTCCGGCAGCAGGGCCAGGCCGAAGCCGTCGGCCGACGGCTTCGGGCCGGCTCTGCGGCCTTGCCTTGGGGCCAGGTGCAGCGCCTTCGAAACCCCCGTGCCGGTCATGTGGGATTCCTCCGGCTCTCCGCTGAGGAGTCCGCCCCGGCAACCACGTCGTCCTCACCTCGCCTCCCGACGGGCCGTGGATCCGCGACCTCGTCGAGCGGGTCCTCGACGTGTCCGTCCTCTGGCCCTCGGCCGGCGGCCGGCCTGGCTCGGACCGACCCGTCAACCCATGGCCGTTGCCAGAGCCGTGGAATCCGCAGGCCGCACGTATGGGATGCGTCAAGAAGGCGGCCTCGCGGTGCTCTGGCGGCGCGACCACGCGCGGTACGTCCGGCTGCTCACCTGCTACCTCGTGCTGACCTTCGCCGGCTTCGCGACCTACCTGC
>NZ_JBFBDY010000645.1:0-3435 GCF_040683475.1 Kitasatospora sp. NPDC093558
GGACCGGGGCCGGAGGGAATCGGCGAGCGCTCAGTACCAGCGCTGCCAGGCGTTGAAGTTGCTGGTGTCCGCGTACCACAGCCCGACCGGGCTTCCGTCGCCCTTCCAGAGCGAGGCGTAGCCGTCGAGGGCGACGACGCTGGGGGTCTTGGGCGAGGTGAGCGAGATGTCGGCGCCGTTGACGAAGGAGTGGAAGGTCTGCCCGGGGGCGCCGCCGTCCTTGCAGTCGTAGACGTTGAACTGCGCGCCCACCGTGTTGCCCCATGATTCCGGGTAGTCCAGGCAGCGGCCGGAGGCGTTGTTGACGAGTTCCCAGCCGTAGTAGGCGCCCGCGTCGTACAGGCGCCACCGCCACAGCTCGGTGGGCCCACCGTTGCAGGTCCAGAAGCCGACGGGCGAGTTGTTCGCGCCGCCGCCGCTGGCGAAGTTGTCGAGGCAGTAGGTGTCGCCGTAGGCACGGACGTGGAAGTAGAACGGGCTCGAATCGGTGAGCGCGGCCTGCCCGTCGTGGGCCGTGGCGGTCGCCAGGACCTGGGCGAGGGCTTCCTGGGCGGTGACGGTCGTGACCGAACCGGAATCTGCGCGGGCTGTCGTGGCCGGGGCCGCGAGCGCGAGGGCGGTGAGAACAGCGGCTACTGACGCACCAAGTCTTGTCATGGCCGCAACGGTAGGGAGTCGGGGCCGCCCCCGGAAGGGGTGCACCACAAGTGGCGCACCCCCTCTCCGGTTGCCCTCCGCAGGACTCAGGTCAGCTTCACCGACGCGTCGTCGACCAGGAACGCGGTCTTCCCGCTCGTCGAGTGCGCGACCAGCTTGATGCCCACCGTCGAACCGAACTCGGCCGCCACGTACGGCGTCAGGTCGAAGGACTGCAGCTGGTAGCCGTTCGTCGCGTCCAGGTTGCTCCAGGTCTTGACGGTCGCCAGGTAGTTGCCGCTCCACTGGTCGTACAGCTCCAGCGAGAGCGTGTCGACCGCCGGGCCGCCGGGCGCGGAGGCCCCCTGGGCGCTGCCCGTGACGTTCAGCCAGAAGGACAGCTGCTCCTTGGTGTAGCCCGGAGTGGTCTCGACCCACTGGATGATGGAGTCGTCGCTGGCGGTGTTCTGCCCGAGCCACGCGTACGCCGCACCGCTGTGTGCCTGGTGGGCGGTGGACGGCGTGATGACGTTGTAGCCGGACGGGTTCCACACGCCGTGGTCAGCGGTGCCGTTCTCGAAGCCCGGGTCGTTGAGCTGCTCGATCGGCGTGCAGCCGGTCTGCGGGCCGTGGAAGAAGCCGGCCCGGAAGGTCTGGCTCTGCGCGTTGCCCCGGTCGTCGCGGCCGGTCACGGTGATCGTGCGCCAGCCGGTCGCGTGCGTCGTCCCCGTGATGCGCCCGGTCGCCGCGTCGATCCGCAGCCCCGCGGGCAGGCCCTTCGCGCTGTACGTGATCGGGCGCCCGGCGCGGTCGGAGGCGAGGACGGCGAGGTCGACGGGCCTGCCGCTCTCGACCGTCTGCTCACAGGGCCTGGTCACGAGGAGCTGCGCGTTCGCGAAGACCGGATCGTCGCCCATGCACAGGTGGTCGTAGTTGGACCACGTCGTCTGCACCGGGAAACTCCCCGTCGACAGCTGCAGGTTGAACATCCCGCCGTTGCGGCCGACCGGGATCCAGGAGCACTTGTCGGCGTTCTCCTGGCCGGTCGCGTCGGTCCAGGCGCCGGAGGCGTTCTGGTCGGTGATCGTCTCGGCGTACTCGTGGCCGCCGATGATCCCGTAGCCGTCGAGCCGGCCGCGCGCACCCGGGTTGATCCAGTTGGTGCCGCATGCGGGCACGTCGGTCAGGTACGGCATGAGCGTGTAGGCGAGGGTGCCGGCCGAGCTGCGCATGAAGGTGTGCCAGGCGCAGTAGCCGAGCTCCTTCCACTTGTCTGGGTCCAGGCCCTGGCCGGTGTTGATGACGTACTGCACGTCCCGGTTCCGATTGGGATCCGTGTTGCCGAAGTGCTTTGCGGCGGCGACGACTTCGGCCGCGATCTCCGGCTCGGTGGCGGCCTTCGGTGCGGGCGCCGCGTTGTCCACCCACACGCCCGCGAGCGTCTGGCCGGCCACCGGCATGCCGACGTGGTTGGCCTCGGGCGGGCAGTAGGACGAGCCGGGCGCGATGCCCTCGCAGTACTGGGTCATCACGCGGGACCACGTGTCGGTCGTGCTGCCGAGGCCCTTGAAGAAGTCCTGCTGGTACGGCGCAGCGGCGTCCGTGTCACCCGAGAGGGTGACGTTGCCGGTGGCCGCGTCGGTGCTCGGGGTGCCCCACTGGCTGCCCCAGTAGATCAGGTACACCTTCGGCTGCCCGGTGGTGACGCCGATGGAGTCCTGGCCGCCGCGGTAGGTCATCTGCAGGTTGTAGTTGTTGCGCGGGGCGGTGACGGCGGCGGCGGTGGTGGTGGTGGCGGTGGCCTTCGCGGCCTCTCGCTGGGCGAAGGTGGTGGCGTTGGGCATCACGTGCGGCCGGGTGGCGCCGACCTGCACCCAGGTGCCGTCGATCTGCCGCCACCCCTCGGCGGCGGGGTGCGGATCGGCGGGGTGCCGATCGGCAGGGTGCTGATCGGCGGGGTGCGGATCGGCAGGGTGCGGATCGGCGGTGGCGGCGCTGCCCGCCGACTGCCGCTCGCCCTGGGCGAGGGCCGTACCGGCGGTGCCGGTGCCGGCGAGCCCGAGGACGAGCGCCCCGAGCAGGAGCTTCCGGAGCGATCCGGCGAGACGCGAACGTGCGATAGGCACAGGGAGGTCCTGACTCTCGATCGGGGGAAGGGGAACGGCAAGCCCTTGCACGCCCGTTGACGGGCCCTCAGGGCGCCATGTGAAATGACACATGTCACCGATCACATGGGTCAAGCCCCTCGACCCGAAGTTCGCCCCCGCACTTGTCCCACCCGCACCGCCGCGATTTGAACGTTCAACACGCCAGTGCCCACGCGCCCACGACGCACCGCCCAGGAGCCGCTCATGCCTCCCGCGCACAGCACCGTCCTGTCCAGCCTCGCCGCCCTGGCCGTCCTCGCCGGAGCCGCCCCCGCCGGAGCCGCCCCCGCCGCCCAGGCCTCCGCCGACGAGCTGGTGGACGGCGGCACCTACGTCATCTCCTCATCCGTGGACGGCACGTGCCTCAGCCCGCAGTTCGCGCAGCCCGCCCTCGGCACCCCGACCGTGACAGCCGCCTGCCAAGGCCTCCTCGGCCAGCGGTGGCGACTGCGCCGCAGCGCCGACGGCTCCTACCTGCTCGTCAACACCGCGACCGGACACTGCCTCGCCGCCGGCCTCACCACGGCCGACTTCACCGCGGCCGACTGCACCGCCGCAGCGCGCTTCACCGTCACGCCCGTCCCCGGCGGCCACACCCTCGCCACCGGCGCCCGCTGCCTCACGCCCCACCACGACGGCCCCGTCCGCGCCC
>NZ_JBFBDY010000646.1:0-3433 GCF_040683475.1 Kitasatospora sp. NPDC093558
GGGGGCGGGGCGGTTCAGGGCGCCGGGGGCGGGCCCGCTCCTCGAGGCCACGCTGCGCAGCGCCGTCGACGGGGCCGGGTTCACGTTCGTCAGCCGGGTCTGAGGTCCCGCTCCGGCTACCGGCTACCGGCTACCGGCCCGCGGGCCGGTAGCCGGGGGCGCCGCGTCAGCCCGCCTCGGCGTCGGGACGGCTGCGGCTGGTGTAGACGTGGCCCATCCGGAAGCCGACGCCGCGGACCGTGAGGATCCACCCGCTGTGGCCCAACTTGCCGCGCAGCGAGCTGACATGGGTGTCGAGCGTGCGGCTGGCGCGGGGGCCGAGGGCGTGGGCTGAGGTGTCGTCCCAGATCTCGCTCATCAGGCGGCGGCGCGAGACGACCGTGCCGGAGTGCCGCGCCAGGTAGTGCAGGAGGTCGAACTCCTTGCGCGTCAGCTGGACCGGCCGTCCGCGCAGGCGCACCTCCCGGGTGGCGCCGTCGATGCTCACGTCCCCGATCGTCAGCGTCCGCACCGGGACGGTCGGGGTGGCGAGGGCCCGGCGGGCGCGCCGCATGATCGCCTCGATCCGGGCGAGCAACTCGTGGAACTCGTACGGCTTGTCGAGGCAGTCGTCCGCGCCGGCCCGCAGGCCGCGGACCCGGCCCAGGTCGGTGGCGCGGTCGGTGAAGGCGACGATGGGGGTGTCGCTGATGCTGCGGATGCGCCGGCAGACCTCCAGCCCGTCGATGTCGGGGAGCTGCATGTTGAGCAGCATGATGTCCGTGTCGTCGCAGGACGCGAGTGCCGCGGCGCCGCTGGGGGCGGTCGCGACGTCGTAGCCGTGCCGCTCCAGTCTGGCCGCGAGCGCCCGGGAGATGCTTTCCTGGCCTTCCACGATGAGCACCTGCATGATGCCTTCCGGGTTTCGGTGGCGCGGGTCGGTCGGTCTTCCGCGCGGGGTGGGGGCGGGACCGGTCGCCGAGATCGGCGAGAACGGGGGTGGGGGAACGCCCCTGGAACGGTGACCGGAAACCGGGCGGCGGCGTGCGCCGCCCGTCAAACCCGACAGCCCGTCAATCCGAGAGCGGGCAGGCGTGTACGCAGGGCCGCCCGAGCTGTGGCGGTCCTGCGCGAGACACATGTCGACGTGCCCAGTCCACGATTCCCCCGTTTCGTGCACTCATCCGCTGCGCGGGGCGTCGACGACCGCGCCGAATGGCCGGTGCCAAATCGGTGTGGATCGTGGAATATTGCTGCGCCCGGTGGCCATCCTCCCCTTGTGTTGCGCCCGATGACAACAGCATGTCGTCCGCGTCACATCAGGGGTGCTGCCGGTCGGCCCCGAGGCTCTGCTTTTCGGTCAGCCCGGACGGTTCTTGCACGGATTCTCCATACCGCTACGGCGCGGCCGAGGCAGAGGCCGAGGGCGCGAGGACGGGCGGGCCGGTGAGCAGGGCGCCGGACTCGGAGTAGGGCCAGCCGTTCGGCACGCAGCCGTGCAGGCCCTTGATCTGCTGCATCATGACCGGCGCGGGCGCGCCCGCGCCGGGGCAGTCGACGTGCCCGTTGCCGAGGATGTGGCCGACCTCGTGGTTGACCGCGAGTGCGTGGTAGAGCTCGGGGCGCCCGGTGTAGAACTCGGTGAGGTCCGTCCAGCGCTTGGCGTTGAGGACGACCTGCTTGCCCGCCGCGCAGTTCACCGTGCCGCCGGTGTCCAGCCCGTACTGGCCGCAGAGCCGGTCGGTGGACGCCGGGGTGGCCAGGTACACGGTGAAGTCGACCGGGTCGGCGCCCACCCGCTGGAAGGAGACGGCGCCGCCGGCCGCCCAGCCCTGCCGGATGTTGCCGAGGACGGCGTCCACCTCGGCGGCGAACTGCTCCGGTCGCTGCGGCAGCCCGTCCTCCACCCGCACCTTGTACCGGTACAGCCGCTCGCCGGTCCCGGCCCGCTCGGTGCCGCCCGTGGCGGTGGTGAACGCCAGCGGCTTCGGTTCGCGGTGCCACGGCTGCCACCACAGCAGTCCGCCGGTGAGCGCGGCGACTACCACGAGGGAGAGCAGGCCGGTGCGTATTCGGCCGGGAGTCAGGCGGACGGCTGCCATGGATCGGGTACCTCCTGGACATCGGGTTCTTCTTAGGGGGACGCTCGGCCCAGCGCCCCGGGTTCACCCGGGCGGCCCACCGCACCGGCGGGGTGCGGCGGGCCTGGGCGAGGCTGGTGCGAGCCGAGGAGGATCCCCGATGAGCCACGTCCGCGTGCCGGCCCGTACCGCCGAGCGGGCACGAGCCGTCCGCTCGTACGTGTGGTGGTACGTCCGGAGCGCGCCCGGCACGTTCGTCTGGCTGGCGATCCTGCTGTTCAACACGCTCCTGCTGGACCGCGTGAGCCCGTCGGTCGCCCACCACATCCTGGAGCGGCGCTCGACCAACCTGCACCACCTGGAGGTCTCGCCGGTCCGGGTGCTGATCACCAGCGCCCTGTGGATCGCGAGCGGCGGCTGGTGGTTCTACTTCCTGCTCTACAACGTGTTCCACGCCCCCGCCGAACGCTGGCTCGGCACCCTGCGCTGGCTCGGCATCGCCCTGGTCGCGCACGTCGGCGCAACGTACATCAGCGAGGGCGCGCTGTACTGGGCGATCCAGAACGGGCTGGCCCCGCACAAGGCCTTCTACACGCTCGACTACGGCGTCAGCTACGCCCTCGCGGGCATCGTCGCCGTGCTCGCCTACGCCCTCGTCCGGCCGTGGCGGTACGTCTACGTGGCGGGCGTGCTCGTCTTCTACGGCTACGGGCTGCTGCACGCCCGGGACTTCACCAGCGCCGGGCACTTCACCGCGGCCCTCATCGGCCTCGCCTGCTACCCGTTCGTCCGGGACCGTCCCACCGCCTTCGACCCGGTCGCGGCGGTGCGGACCGCCTGGCAGCGGGTGTGCTCCGGCGGGAAGAGCCGGCGCGGCGACGGGCGCTCCGACGGCCCCCGGAGCTTCTAGGATCGGAAGCGACCGCCCCCGCGAGCGGAGCCAGGAAGGCGGGTGGCGCCGATGACACCGAGGGACGGCCAGCTGCCGCGCTACCTGCGGGTGCTGCCGTGGCTGATGGTCGCCGGCGGACTGCTGTGGAACGGCATCGACACCAGGGACTACTGGGGCGACCCGATGGTGGCCGCCGCGGCCGTCCTGGCCGGTGCGCTGCTGCCGCTGCGGGACACGCTCGCGGTGGCCGCCGCCAACGTGACGGGCATCGTCGTGCTGTCCTTCCACGACGGCACGGCCGGCACCGAGGGCGGCTTCCTGGAGCTCACGAACACCGTGTTCGCCGCGCTGCTGGGCGTCTGGATCAACCGGGTCGTCGCCCGCCACGGGCGGCGGCAGGAGACGGTGCGCAGCGTCGCCGAGGCCGCCCAGCGGGCCGTCCTGCCCGCGCCGCCGGGCCGGGCCGGGGGGCTCGCGGTGG
>NZ_JBFBDY010000647.1:0-3431 GCF_040683475.1 Kitasatospora sp. NPDC093558
GCTGGATGCTGACGACCCAGGGTGCGCGGGCCGGGTTGGGCGCCACGGAGTCAGCTCGCGGCGGCCGGACCGGACTTCCAGCTGAGGGTGACGTCGAAGTGGCCCTCGGTGGCGGTCTTGGCGATGACGACGCCGGCCTCGGCGTTGAGCTTGATGCCGAAGGAGACCTCGATCTCCTCGGGCTTGAGGTGCCGCAGGACCGCGAGGACGGATTCGAGGGTGGGGCGGCAGGCGGTGAGCGCGGCGTCGAGGCGGTGCGCGGCCTCGGCGATGCCCTCCTCACTGCGGGAGACGAGCTGGATCCCGGGGGAGTCGTCGTCGACCTCGACCACGAGGGAGGAGTCGTCCGGTCCTTGGAAGCGCAGCAACTCCGGCATGGTGACTCCTACTTGGTGACGTCGTGCGGTGTGCGACCGTCGCAGGATAGCGGGGGGCGGGGGTGGGGTGGGGGTGTTTGGCGGAGTCGGGGCCACGGGGTCGGCGAGGTCGTGCGAACGGGCCCGGGTGCGTGGGTGGTTGCGGGTGTCGGGCGGGCGATTCGCCGCTACCATCGGGGCCCGGACGTGGGCACGGCTGGGGGGCGAACTGCTCGGTATCAAGTCAATTCTGTTGTGCATCAGCACTTCTGAGTGAGTGTTATGGTCGCTACATGAACTTCGAGGAATGGGCGATAGCGAGCGGTGTGCACCCGCACACGGCCTATTGCTGGTTCCGTGGAGGTACTGGCCTCGTTCTGCGCCAGCCTGTAAGGTTGCCGGTCGGCGAAGAACCGCGCCCGCAGGGCTCTTGAGGCCGCTGAGCATGGCTGAGTCGGGGAAGAAGCCGCTGCGGGAGATCGCCCGGCCGTTCGTCGCTGACGGCCCATCGGGCGTAAGTATCCGGGACCGCCTCAAGGGCCTCACGCCTGAGGACGACAAGGTGTTGCGCCTGGTTGGCGAGCACATGGGACACCTGGCCTCCCGTGATCTGGCGGCGCGGTGCCGGGACGGCCTTGAGCATTGCACTGACACGTGGGCCCGGCGCAAGCGGGAACTGACGGCGGAGTCGTCGTCCCGGTGGGCCGGTTCGGTGACGTCGAACACGCACGATCAGTGGGGTCTGTCGCGACGTGCGCAGTGGGCGCACCTGGTGTCGCTGGACGCCGGTATCCGTACGATCCGGCACCGCTTGTCGCTGCCGGTTGGGGAGAAGGGCAGCCGGGGCAGGCCCGGCGGCTACCGCAGCAAGCACGAGTGGTTCCACAAGACCCGTCGCCTGGCGATCCTTCAGGCCGAATATGATCGAGTCCGTGCCGAACGGGAAGCCGGGAAGGTCTCCGTCGCAAGGGGCGGCCGTCGGCTGCTGCACCAGCGTCACAACCTGGCTGCTGCCGGGAAGACACCGGAGCAGTGGAGTGCGGAGTGGGAGGCGTCCCGTTGGTTCCTGACTGCTGACGGCGAGTCTGGCAAGCGGTTCGGGAACGAGACGATCCGGGTCACTCCCGACGGCGAGGTCAGCGTCAAGCTGCCCGTCCCCCTCGCGGACCTGGCCAACAGTAGGCACGGCCGGTACGTCCTCGCCGCCCGGGTGGGCTTCCCGCACCGGGGCGACGAGTGGCGTGACCGCATCACCGGCAACCGGGCCACCGCCTACCGCATCCACCTCGATGTGACTCGTGACCGGTGGTACCTAGACGCGTCGTGGACCCGCAAAGACCTCCCCGTCATCCCCCTCAACACGCTGCGGGCCGGAGGTGTGGTCGGCGTCGACGCCAACGCCGACCACCTCGCCGCCTGGCGGCTAGACCAGTACGGCAACCCGGTCGGGCAGCCGCGCCGCTTCGACTACGACCTGGCTGGCGCCGCCGCCCACCGCGACGCACAGCTGCGCCACGCCCTCACCCGCCTCCTGCACTGGGCCAAGGACTGGGGCGTGCAGGCCATCGCGATCGAAGACCTCGACTTCGCCGACTCCAGGACCCGGGAGAAGCACGGCCGCAAGAAGCGGTTCCGGCAGCTGATCTCCGGCATCCCCACCGGCAAACTCCGCGCACGCCTCCTGTCGATGTGTTCGGAAGCCGGTATCGGCGTGATTGTCGTCGATCCCGCCTACACCTCGATGTGGGGGGCCGAGCATTGGCAAAGGCCCCTCTCCACTGACCGTCGCCCCGTCAGCCGCCACCAGGCTGCGGGCGTGGCGATCGGACGACGCGCCCTCGGACACCGGATCAGGCGACGGACGGCACCGCCCCCACGCGACCAGAGCGATCGTGTGGGGCATCGGACCGCCCAGGCCCGACCCAGTGACCGGGGGCGTGAGGAAACCCGCCCCCGCATCCTCGGACCACGGACACGATCCGTGTCGCCGATTGCGGAGCGAACGCGGGCGACCAGGATGTCCAAAACCGTTCGGGATGTCCGCAGTGCACAGGGTTGGGTCCAAGGCTCACTTCTACTCACTGATGAGGAACGGTTGCGTGGAGCTGGCCAGGCGGGAGATCGCGGAAGCGCTGGAGGCGGTGGGCGACGGTGAGGTCGTCGCGTCGCTGCGGGTGCTGGGGGCCGCGCTGCAGTGGGTGTGCGCCGAACTGCGCGGGATCGACGGCGGGCCCGGCGGGGCGTCCGCGCTGGAGGCGCTGTACGAGCTCGACGACGCGCTGACGGCCGGGGAGGGCCTGCGGGAGGCGGTCGACGTGCTGTTCGACGCGGTGCGCGCCGGGGCGGCCGTCCGGCGCGACGTGGGTGACCTGGCGGACCGGCTGCGGGCGGCCAAGCGGGCCGTGCAGGCCGAGCGGGAGGCGCTGGACGAACTGGAGCAGCGCGAGCGGGAGTTGCGCCGTCGGCTCGCCGAGCTCACCGAACTTCGGCGCCAGGTGGACGAGTTGCGGCGCCTGGAGCGGATCGTCTCGGCGCTGGACGGGCTCGCCCGGCAGCAGGAGGTGATCACCACGCGCCTGTTGGCGCTGCGCGGCAAGGACACCGGCGTCGAGGACGTCCTGCGCACGAGTGCCGACCGGCTCGTGCGGCTGTCCGAGGAGCAGCTCGCCGCGCTCTCGCCGCAGACTCGCGACCGGCTCGCCCGCGCCCAGGACGTGGACGACCAACTTGCCGTCGAGCAGCGGCGGTTCGAGGAGAGCGGCACCCGGCTCGCCGAGGTGCGGGAGCGGCTGGACGGCGTGCGCACCCGGCGCGTCGAGCAGCTCGCCTCGCTGCGGCTGCACGCCCACGCGGACGCCGAGCTGGCCCGCGCGCTCGCACCCGAGAGTCCCGAGAGTCCGGAGAACGCGGAGGCGGACGGTGAGGCGAGATCGGCGCTGGAGGAGGCGGAGGCGCTGGCGGCCTCGCTGGAGACCAGGCTCAAACGGGTGGACGAGATCCTCGCCGGCTTGCTGGAGCGCCGAGAGCAGGCGGACGGCGGGACGCACGCCCCCCTCTCCTGGGCCGATCGCTAGG
>NZ_JBFBDY010000648.1:0-666 GCF_040683475.1 Kitasatospora sp. NPDC093558
CACCACGCCGTGGGGGACCTGCAGAGCTTCATGCTGCTGATGCGGGCGTGGTCCGCCGCGGTCGAGGGCGAGCCGCTGCCGGAGGCCGAACTCGTCGCCGACCAGGACGCGTTGCTCGACGAACTGCTCCCCGCCGAGGACTGCGCACCGCCCGGATTCCGGCTGCCCGACCCGGCCGAGGCCGAGCTGCTCGCGCGCGAGGTGGCGGCCGGGCCGCGCGCCAACCGGACCGTCCAGATCTACTTCGGGGACGCCGAGATCGAGCGGATGCGCGCCGACTTCGGCGCGGCGGCCGGGCGACGGCTCTCCGCCGGGGACGTCCTGTGCGCCCATGTCGTCTGCACCATCAGGGAGTTGGACGGCGACGACGCCGAGCGCATGCTCACTGTCCCGGTCAACGCCCGCCGCTGGCTCGGCCTTTCGCCCGCACACGTCGGCAACCTGCTGAGCGACCTGCACCTCGCGCACGCGGCCGAGGACGGGCCCGCGGCGCTCGCCGCCGCCCTGCGCACGGCCGTCGACGACTTCCCGGCCCGGCATTTGAACCTGCGGGCCAACCTGCGCTTCCTGGCCGCCGTCGGCCGCGACCGGCTGCGCGACTGCGTGCCGGTCGGCTTCGACCCGGCTGCGCGCCGCTTCAGTTTCTCCAACTGGAGCCGCTTCGGC
>NZ_JBFBDY010000648.1:676-2589 GCF_040683475.1 Kitasatospora sp. NPDC093558
CTCCGCTTCCAGGGCGAGCGGCCGGTGTACGTCAGCCCGGCGGCCAACTACCCGCTGCCGTGGGTCTGCTGGACGGTCGAGGGCTTCCGCGGCACCGGCTTCCTGGTCACCGTCGTGGTGCCCGCCCGGCTCGCCGCCCGCCTGCGCGGGGCCGAGGGCCGGGCGGCGCTGCACCGCTTCCGCGACCCGGCCGACGAACTGCCCTCGCCGGCCGCGGCCGTGCCCCGGGTGATCTGACGATTCGTCAGAACGCCTTCTCGATGGCCGTCCAGAGCTGCGCCCGCGCCCGCAGGGCGAGCCGGACGGTCTCGGCGCAGGCCTCCCACGTGGCGTCGTCCTCGCCGCACAGGTCGATCAGCATCTGCATGGCCATCGGGGTGTGCTGCTCGCCGTCCACCTCGATGTGCCGGGCCAGGTAGTCCTTGAAGACGGTGAGTGCGCCGTCCGGGTCGTCGATCCGCACGACCTGCGCGAACATGTCCGGGATGAGGTCCTCGCGGCCGAAGGCGAAGGCGGCGGCCCGGCAGTGCACCGGCGCGTTCTCGACGATCGACCACGTGGTGCCGGTGAAGTCGGCGGCGGCCTGCGGCACCCCGGCCGCCTTGAGCGCCTCGGGGACGGCGGCGCCGGTGCCCAGCAGCTCCAGGAAGGTCTCGATCGGGCGGGTGTCGGCGCCGGCGCGGCGCATGCCCTCGACGTACAGCTCGAAGTGGCTGGTGTAGCCCTCGCCGAGCTCGTCGCTCTCCTCGACCAGCACGATCTCGTTGATCAGGCGGCGGCTCGCGCTCGGGCCGGCCGGCACCCACGGGACGTCGACGCAGGTCAGGTCGCGCTGGAGGCTCTTGAGCAGCGACATGAAGTCCCAGACGGCGAAGACGTGGCTCTCCAGGAACGTGTGGACCCGCCCGATGTCGGTCAGCCCGCCGTAGACGGTGTGGCCGACCACCTCGCGGCGCAGCGGCTCGACGGCCTGCTGGAGGCCCGTGAGGCCCGGGTGCGAACGGTCCCAGTGGTAGCGGTTGGTGGACATGCGGGGTCCTTTCGGGGGGCTATGTGAGTACGGCGTAGAGCGCGCGGCGCAGCTGGTCGCGGCTCGGCTGGAGGGCGCGGTCGAGGGCGGGGGCGAAGGGCAGGACGGCGCCGTCGGGGCGGGTGACCCGGCGCGGCGGGGCGGTCAGGCGCAGCTCTTCGGCGGCGGTGGCGAGCACCTCGGCACCGAAGCCGCAGCTGCGGTTGGAGTCGTCGAACACGACCAGCCGGCCGGTGCGTTCGAGCGAGGCGGCGAGCGCCGGCCAGTCCAGCGGGTGCAGTGTGCGCGGGTCGAGGACCTCGACGGAGATCTCCTCGGCGACCTCCTCCGCCACCGCGAGCGCGTCGTGGACGAGGTGCCCGACGGCGACGACGGTGACGTCGCTGCCGGTGCGGTGGATCCGGGCCCGGCCGAGCGGGACCGGAGCGAGCTCCCACGTCACCGTCTCCCGGACGGGCAGGGCGGCGGCGGGCGCGAACAGCACGACCGGGTCCGGGTCGCGGATGGCCGAGCGCAGCAGCCCGTAGGCGTCGGTGGGGGTGGCGGGCACGACGGTCTTCACGCCGGCGTGGGCGAACAGGCTGTACGGGTGGTCGGAGTGCTGGCCCGCCCAGCCGTCCCGGGAGCCGGAGCCGGGCACGATGCAGGTGAGCGGCACACCCGCCTGGCCGCCGGTCATCAGGGAGAACTTGTGGGCCTGGTTGACGAGTTGCTCGAAGACCAGGAACAGCAGCGAGGGGATCTGGAACTCCAGCACCGGCCGCCGCCCGGCGAGCGCGGCGCCGATCGCCATCGCGGTGAACGCCTGCTCGGAGAGCGGGGTGTCGACGATCCGCTCGGGGCCGAAGCGGTCCAGCAGCCCCAGGGTGGGGCCGGCCAGGCC
>NZ_JBFBDY010000648.1:2599-3417 GCF_040683475.1 Kitasatospora sp. NPDC093558
GCGCCCGGTTGAGCGCCTTGGTGTACGAGAGGCGCGTCATGCCACCGCCCCTGCTCTGGGGCGCAGCCCGTCGGCGTACAGGTGGTCCGAGGCGCCGGCCGGGTCCGGGTGCTCGGAGGCGAGCGCGAAGTCCTCGGCGGCGGACAGGAGTTGGTCCACCTCGTGGTCGGCTGCGGCGACCGTGGCGGGATCGAGCAGGGCGGCGGCCCGGGGGAGCGGGTCGCGGGTGCGCCAGGCGTCGATCTCCTCGGGGGTGCGGTAGCGCGGTTTCATCCGGCGTTCCATGGTGTGGTGGCCCTCGAAGCGGTAGGTGCGGCACTGCAGGAAGGCCGGGCCGCCGCCACTGCGCGCCCGGTCGACGGCCCGGCGGGAGGCGGCGCGGACGGCCTCGGTGTCCATCCCGTCGACCTCTTCGGCGGGGATGCCGAAGGCGGCGGCCCGGCCGGTCGCGCTGCCCGCGACCGCCGCGGTGGCGGGCAGCGTGGTCGCGTAGCCGTTGTCCTCGCACACGAAGACGACCGGCAGCCGCCACATCGCCGCGAGGTTGAACGACTCCAGCACCACGCCCTGGTTGAGCGCGCCGTCGCCGAAGAACGCGACCGCGACCCGGCCGTCGCCGGCCTGCCGGGCCGCCCAGGCGGCGCCGACGGCGATCGGCGCGCCCGCGCCGACGATGCCGTTGGCGCCGAGGATGCCGAGCGACAGGTCGGCGGCGTGCATCGAGCCGCCCCGCCCGCCGTTCAACCCGTCGACGCGGCCCGCGAGTTCGGCGAGGAGCCGGTGCGGCGCGGCGCCCCGGGCGAGCACGTGGCCGTGGC
>NZ_JBFBDY010000649.1:0-3413 GCF_040683475.1 Kitasatospora sp. NPDC093558
GTCCGTCAGGCGCACCAGGCGTCCGGTGATCCGGCGGGCGACCAGCCAGCCGGCCGCGCCCGCGAGCAGGGCGACGGCGCCCACCACGGCCACCATCTGGCCCCGCAGGGCGTACAGCAGGTCCTCGACGTCGCCGGTCTCCTGCACGACCTGGACCGCGCCACGGCCGCCGCCGAGCGAGACCACGCCGACCCGGTACGTCTCGTCCCCGAGGTGGCGCACGCCGATCACTGTCCGGGCGGACGCGCTGGCGCGGGCGAGGTCCTGGTCCTCCGGCGCGCCCGGGAGCGCGACGTGGGCCGCGCCCGGGAGCACGGCGCCCCCGGCGTCGAGGGCCTGCGCGGTGACCCGGATCGGGCGCAGCAGCTGCTCGTTGAGGCCGGTCGGCCCGTTGAAGTCGCCCGGGTACAGCGTCTGCCGCCCGACCTGGCTGCCCACCGACTGGAGGGCGGTGGCGAAGTCGGACTTCTCGTCGTCGCGGATCAGCCGGGCGGCGGCGTGGTAGCCGAGGGCGCCGATCAGCACCGCCACCAGGACGGCCAGCGCGGCGAACGCCAGCGACAAGGTGCTGCGCAGCCCCGGGCGCGGGCGGAGGCGGCGCAGGTGGAGGCCGCGCAGATGGAAGCGCAGGCGGCGCGGGCGGGTCACGAGGCGCGCAGGGTGTAGCCGACGCCGCGGACGGTGTGGATCAGCGGGGCCAGGCCGGGGCGGTCGAGCTTGCGGCGCAGGTAGCCGATGAACACCGCGAGGTTCTTGGAGCCGGGGCCGAAGTCGTAGCCCCAGATCCGCTCGTAGACGGTCGCCTGGTCGAGCACCGAGCCGGCGTGCCGGGTGAGCAGTTCGAGCAGGTCGAACTCGGTGCGGGACAGCTCCAGCTCCTCGCCGGCCCGCCAGGCCCGCCGGGCGCCCGGCTCGACCCGCAGGTCGGCGACGGCCAGGACGTCCTCGGCGGGCTGCTCCGGGGGGTTGCGGCGCAGCAGGGCGCGCAGGCGGGCGAACAGCTCGCCGACGTCGAAGGGCTTGACCAGGTAGTCGTCCGCGCCGGCGTCGAGCCCGGCGATCCGGTCCGGGACCTCGACCCGCGCGGTGAGCATCAGGACGGGCGTCCGGTCGCCGGCGGCGCGCAGCCGGCGGCAGACCTCCAGGCCGTCCGGGGCGGGCATCATCACGTCGAGGATCAGGACGTCCGGGCGCTGCTCGTCGAGGGCGGCCAGCGTCCGGGGGCCGTCGGCGGCGGTGCGCACGCGGTAGCCCTCCAGCTGCAGGGCGCGGGTGAGGGAGTCGCGGATGGCGCGGTCGTCCTCGGCGATCAGCACGGTGTGGGTCATGCGTGGGATTCTCCCTGGCGTGTGCACGGCGGTTCCAGGCGGGGGTCAAGGCTGGTGGACGGGCTCACTCGTCGGTGGCGCGGGCGTCGGGGTCCGGTCGGCGGCGCGGCCGTGAGGATGGCGGTCGGCGGCGTAGCGGTCGGCGAGGGCGCGGGCGGTGGCGGCGAGGCGGGCGCGGAGTTCGGGTGGGGCGAGGACCTCGACGTCGGTGCCGAGGGCGAGGAAGGCGGCGTGGGCCTGGTCGAGCGACTCGATCGGCAGCACGGCCCTCGTCCGGCCGTCCGGTTCGGGGGTGCCGGTGGCCTCGGCGGCGCGTGCGGCGGCGGTGCCCAGGCGGGCCGCCGCGCCCGGGGCGAGCAGGACGACGGCGTCGGCGGTGTGCAGGCGGGCGTGGAAGTCGGCCTGGTAGCCGCGCCAGTAGGGCGTCAGGGCGAAGTCGTCGGGGATGGTGAACTCCTCGTCCGTCTCGGCGAGTTCGAGGATCTGGTCGACCCGGAAGGTGCGCGGCCCCGGACCGGCGACGACGTACCAGCGGCCGGCCTTGAGGACCAGCCCGTACGGCTCCAGCCGGCGGTCGACGTCGGTCGGCACTTTCCAGCGGCGGTAGCGCACCCGCAGCGCCCGCCCGCGCCACACCGCGTCGGCGACCTGCGGCAGGAACGGCACCTCGTCGTCCTCCGCGTACCAGCCGGGCGCCTCCAGGTGGAAGCGGGTGCGCAGGCGGTCGGCGTCCGCGCGCAGCGCCGGCGGCAATGCGGCGCGCAGCTTGAGCTGGGCGGCGGCGAGGGCGGGGCCGAGCCCGAGGGCGGCGGCGGGCCCGGGCAGCCCGGCGAGGAACAGCGCCTCGGCCTCGCCCGTGTTGAGCCCGGTGAGACGGGTGCGGTAGCCGGCCAGCACCTGGTACCCGCCGCCGTGCCCGGGGTCCGCGTACAGCGGCACGCCGGCGGTCTGCAGCGCCTCGACGTCCCGGTAGACGGTGCGCACCGAGACCTCCAGCTCCTCCGCGAGCCGCTGGGCGGTCATCCGGCCGTTGGTCTGCAGCAGGAGCAGGATCGACAGCAGACGACCGGACTTCACGGGGACCCCTCGAACTTCACTGACACACGATGTCAGGGAACCCGCCTTAGCGTCCAGGCATGGCACTTGAGAACAACACCGGGCGAACCGACTTCGACTTCCTCGTGGGCGAATGGGACGTGGCCAACCGCTGCCGCGCCGACTTCCTCGACCCGCGGAGCCCGTGGGAGGAGTTCCCCGGCGTGACGCGGGGCTCGCGGCACTTCGGCGGCAACGCGAACTTCGACGAGATCGACTTCCCGACGAAGGGCTTCTCCGGGCTCACCCTGCGGCTGTACGACCCGGCGCGCGAGGAGTGGTCGCTGTACTGGTCCAGCACCCGCACGGGCACGCTGTTCCCGCCGGTCACCGGGCGGTGGGCGGACGGGCGCGGCGAGTTCTTCGGGGACGACGAGTACGACGGCACGCCGGTGCGGGCGCGGTTCGTGTGGTCGGGCGTGACGGCGGACTCGGCGCGATGGGAACAGGCCTTCTCGGCGGACGCGGGCGCGACCTGGGTGACGAACTGGATCATGGAGTTCACCCGGCGCGCGTAGTCCCGGCCGTGTTCCTGTCCCCCTCCCGGCCGTCCTCTCGGCCGCCCTCGCGCCTTGTCCTTCGTGGGCGTACGGTGGCCACACGGTGGCGCGTCCGCCGCGCCCCGGACGTCCCTGCCCGGCACGCCCCGCCGGAGGCCGCAATGGCAGACCGGATGGCCTTCTTCACCACCCCGCGCGCGGAGCGGGCGCGGCGGGACGCGCACGAGCGGGTCGGGGACTGGCACGAGGTGTACCGGCCGGGGGCGCTGCTGCCGGTCGTCGGCGGGCAGGCGGGCCGGTGCATGGACTGCGGCCTGCCGTTCTGCCACCACGCGTGCCCGCTCGGGAACATCGTGCCCGAGTGGAACCGGCTGGTGGCCGACGGGGACTGGCGGGCGGCGGCCGCGCGCCTGCTCGCGACCAACAACTTCCCCGAGTTCACCGGCCGGCTCTGCCCGGCCCCCTGCGAGAGCGCGTGCGTGCTCGCCAT
>NZ_JBFBDY010000650.1:0-3407 GCF_040683475.1 Kitasatospora sp. NPDC093558
ACCGTCATGGCCAGCGCGCGGCCCGCCGTGCGGGCGTCCTCGGGGAGCAGTTCGCCCCGCTTGTCGACCTCGCCGAGCTCCCCGGCCCAGCGGGCGATCCGGACGGCGTCCACCAGCATCCGGCGGGCCAGCGGAGCCAGCTCGGCGGGGGCGGGGAAGCCGTCCGGCACGGGAACCCGGCCGCGGCCGGGAGCGGGTGCGGGGCCTCGTCGGCGGGGTACGCCGCCCCCGCCCGGCCTGGCCCCGGCGGGCCGGTGGGCCGTACCGGGGAGGCGGGTCACCGTCGCACCGGTACCGATCGTCGGTGGGAGCGGGGCATCACGGTCGCGCGGGTTCCGAGACGTCACGTCGAGCAGTCTTCCCCTTGCACAGGCCTTCTGTCACATCCGGTTGGTTGTACGGACGGGCGGCTTGTGGCAGCACCTCCGCAAGATCGGGCAACAGCGGCAAACCGCCTGGCCGGAAACGTGTGGCGGGCTCATGCCAGGCCCGTTTGTCGTGGTCACGGGGGGTGTTCGAACGGATACGGAAAGGGCCGCGGCGGGCGGCGGACGGCCGACTCGGACGGGGTGAGCGGCGGATGCGGCGGGGAGGGCGGGCGCTTCGCGTGGATGGGGATCGGCCAGGTCGGCGACGCGGGGAGCGGTGGCGGAAATCGACCGGGCCGACTTCTCGCTCCGGCGTAATCGACCTCCGGTTCGCGAGTGGCGCCGGATGCCGGGTGGGGGAATTACGCGACGAGGTGAAGCCTAGGAATGACCGGTTGGAATGCCCGGAATGCGGGCTGCCGATCCGGATCAGAGGAGGGGGGTGAGCCAGCGCCGGAGGAGTTCCGCGTAGTGCGCGGGATCGGAGTTCCACAGGGCCGTGTGGTCCGCGCCCGGGAAGGTCTGGAGGCTGACGACGTCGGGGCGGGAGTCGGCGAGGTGCCGGGCGGCCCGGTACGGCGCGATCGGGTCGTCCGGGCTGTGCAGGACGAGCGTCGGCACGCGCAGGTCGGCGCCCTCGGCGAGGCGCGCGAAGTCCGCCAGGTCGACCCCGGTGCGGCCCTCGGCGGCGAGCGCGCCGAGCTCGGCGACCGCCCGGGTGTAGCCGGCCCTGGCCACGTCGCGGCGGGCCGTCGCGGGCAGGTCGAGCACCGGCGAGTCCAGGACGAGGCCGGCGATCGCGCCCGACCAGGCCGACCGGGCCGCGGCCTGCAGGCACATCGTCGCGCCCACCGACCAGCCGTACAGGACCACCCGGCTGGCGCCGCTGTCGAGGGCGAGCCGCACCGCCGACTCGACGTCGCGCCACTCGGTCTCGCCGAAGTGGGTGAGGCCGTCCGGCGAGGCGGGGGCGCCCTGGTCGCCGCGGTAGGTGACGGCGAGGGCGGGCAGCGCGAGGCGCTGGAGGACGGGCAGCACGGGGAGCGTCTGGGTGCGGTCGGCGCCGGGGCCGTGCACCAGGACCATCCAGGTGCCGCGCTTGCCGTCGAGGCGCCAGGCGGGCATCGCGCCGAGCTCGCCGGCGACGGCGGTCTCGGTAAACGGCAGGCCCAGGGCCGTGGTCGGGTCGCCGAGGTGCACGCGCGGGGTGAAGCGGACCTCGGTGCCGGGGGTGAGGGTGCCCCGGTCGGCCCGGACCAGGCGGCGGGTGACGCCCTGTTCGTCGCTGTGCAGGATGTCGTCGACGACGGCGTGGCCGTCGCCCTCCCACTCGACCGCCCAGCGGCCGGGGTGCAGGGCCGCGGGCGTCCGGTTGAAGGTGATCCGGCCGGCGGCGAGGCTCTGCACCAGGACGGGGCCGGACTCCAGCACGACGGTCTCCGGCCGCACGAGCCGCTCGGACGCCCGGCGGCCGACCACCAGCACGGCGACGCCGGTGCCGACGGCGGCCGCGGCCACGACGGCTGCGGTTCCCCAACGCATATCGCTCCCCGCTCTGTGAGTCTGCTGGGGACAAGTTCACTGGGGGGCGGGGGCGGCGGCCAGTGGGATGGGCTGTACGGGGGAACGGGAGGAACGGGGGAAATGCCGGGGTCAGACCGGGATATCCGTGGGGCGGCGGCCGAGGAGTTCCCAGAAGCGCGGAGTCAGGGGGCGGTCGCGCGGGGGGAGGGTGGGGGTCGCGGCGCCCCAGTGCGGGGAGGACACCTGGTGTTCCTGGTGAAGGACCGTCAGCACGGCCGCCAGGTCGTCCTCGTGGACGGGCACGAGCCGCGCGACCGCCCCGAGGTGGGGCTGCCAGCGGCCGTCCACGCACCGGCGCAGCCGCTGGTCGAGCGCGGCGCCGCGGCCCGTCACCTCGACCAGTTCGGTGAGCCGCAGCCCGAGCACCTGGGCGAGCGCGTGCGTCCGCTCCTCGTCGCCGTCCCACGTCCCGGTGAGTTCGGCCTGCTGGTAGACGCGCAGGGCGACGCCGATGCGACGCGCGGCGGTGTCCTGGTTCAGTTCGCGGGCGACGCGGTGGTCGCGCAGCCGGGCCGGGCGGGTGCCCATGAGCTGGGCGGGCGGGCACCAGAGGGCGCGGGCGAGGGCGATGAACTCCTCCTCGGTGGGGCGCAGCTCGCCGCTCTCCCAGGCGATGACGTGCGTGGGCAGCAGCCGGACGCCGTGCGCGGCCATGCCGTCGGCGACCTGTTCGGGGGTCAGGCCGAGCCCGGCGCGGTGGGCGCGGGCGGCCGCGGGAGAGAACGGCACCGGGGGCAGGGCGGCGGGAGACTGTCTGCGTCGCATGGGAACGAACGCTAGGGCCGGTCCGAACGGGCCCCCAGCCGCCGAACGCACGAAGCGCCGCGGGAGGCGCACGCGGACCGCTGGAGGATCACACAGGATGTCATGCCCCTGCGGCGGCAGTACTCGGAGGTAGCGACGGGGGCGTCCGGGGCTCGCGGCGGGGCTCGCGGCGGGGTTCTCGTGTGTGACCAACCCCTCCGTGACCTCGGTTGACTCCCGGTTCGGCCGCGTGATGGGATCCCAGGGCCAAACGGAGGCATGCAGAGGAAGCCGGTGCGAGTCCGGCGCGGTCCCGCCACTGTCACCGGGGAGCACGTCCGGAACAAGTCCCTCCTTGCCCGCCAGCGGACAGGAAGGGCCCATAGGCGGACCGTCAGTCATCGCTGACGGACTGCTGGAAGGCTCCGGGGGTGCGTTCGACCCGGAAGCCAGGAGACTCTCGCCCCCGGTACGTCGATCCAGGGCGCGGACCCTGAGTGAGGACTCGCACGCGATGCAGGCTGCCCCGACCCGCCGAGCCCTCCCCTGTCCCCCGCCGTCGTGCGCCCGCTGACCCGCGCCGCCGCGTTCGCGCTGGGCGCCGTCGCGGGCTACCTCGCGGACGCCCGCTACGCCGACCCGCGCCGCGGCCACCCGGTGGCCGTCTTCGGCGGGGGGGCGACGCGCCTGGAGCGGCGGATGTGGCGCGAC
>NZ_JBFBDY010000651.1:0-3403 GCF_040683475.1 Kitasatospora sp. NPDC093558
GGTGCTCGCCGGCCTGGTCGCCCGCCCCGGCCGCGACGAGCACCGCGCCCTCGTCACCAAGGCCCCCTACAAGGCCACCCCCATGACCGCCGACGCCTACGACCGGCTGCGCGGGCGCCTGGGCGAGGAGGGCCGCCGGGCCGTCCTGGCCGCAGCCCTGCCCGGCGATCCGGCCGACCTGTGGCGCCCGGGCGGCGTGGATGCGGCCGTGGAGCGCATGGCCGCCGCGTGGTGCGAGCGCCTGGGCGCGCTGCCCGCCGTGCACGACGAGGCCGCCGACACCCTGGAGACCGGCCTGGGCCTGCCCGAGGTGTGGGCCCGCCGCCTGGCCGGCGGCTACGAGGCGGCAGGCTTTGGGGCCGCGGGCTCCGGGGCCGCCGGCGACGAGACGGTCGAGGCGGGCGGCTGGGAGCTCTCGGCCACCCCGGGCGCGGGCGGCGTCGAGGTGCACGCCGTCCCGCCGGCCGGCCGCACCGTGCGCTACGGCACCCCGGTGGGCCTGAACCTGCGGCAGGCCGCGAGCGCCCTCGTGTGGGCGTGGACGGAGCGCCCCGTCGGAGACCCGGCGGTCGCCGGGGCGTTCGGCCTCTACGAGCGGCTGCGCGCCGAACTCGACCGCCCGGAACTGCTGTTGGCGATGGGCTGGGCCGAGATCGAGGACACCCCCGAAGGCCTCGCACGCCGCTTCGGCCCCAAGTGCCTGCCGGTGGACCAGGCCCGCCGCAAGGACACCGAGCCCGAGCCCGTCGCCTACGACTTCGGCCCGCTCGTCGTCACCGCGCCCCGCGGCCAGGCCTTCCTGCGCCCGGCCGCACTGAACGACCCGCAGGCCTGGCGGATAGTTCGCGAAATCCCGGAACTGGCAGCCGAGTTGAACGTCCTCATGCCGTACCTGCCCGGCGGGGGCCTGGAACGGATGATGCACCGCGCCCGCACCACCCCCGTCCCGGCGGGCGCCTACGAGGCCGACCCGCAGCACTCCTGCCCCGACCTCGTCGCCCACGCCGCCCGCCACCTCGACGTCGGCCCCGACGCGGCCGCCCTCTACCTCCAGCTCGCCACCCTGGCCGCCCCCACCGACCGCAACGTCCGCCGCTGGAACGCCTGGAACGCCACCCGGCACACCGCGGCCCGCACCGAACTCCTCACCACCGGCACCGTCACCGAAGCCAAACGCCCCCGCGCCGGCCGCACCCTCTTCCTCGGCGGCGAGTGGACCGACCTCAAATCCCCCCACCTCCCCCTGGAAACCCCCAAACTCGCCACCCACACCATCCGCCACATGTGGTCCAACACCCTCCACGCCCCCTTCCCCCGCATCCAGCCCCCGACCCCCCTGCACGAACTGTTCACCACGACGTGGACCGCCCTCCACGGCACCCCGACCACCTGACCCCACCGCAGAACACACCGACAGCAGTGCCGACAACGGCGATCCGCCCCTTCGCGCGGATCGCCGTTTCGGCATATCCAGAGCGGAGCGGCTGTTTCCAAACCTGTCGGATTTTCTCCGGATTTAAGGTACTAGCATGATCGGCTACGCAGGGGACGGTAGGGAAGTCATGTTCGAGCTGACGGAGCTCCTGTCGTGTTTCGGGCCCACCCGTGGAGACAGTATCGACTGGAATGCGGTGGAGGCAGCGTATGGGCGGCGCCTTCCCTCCGACTACCAGCAGTTCGTGGCTGTGTTCGGGAGTGGTTCGATCGAACAGGCGTTGTACGTCCAAGCGCCCGCCACCACGACCGCCGAACTGGCAGGAAATGTCGTGTCAACGCTTCCCACCGGCCTGTTGGCCAGCGGGAACGCGGGGGGCTGGAGAGACCCGACTCAAGCAGGCCTGCACCGTCTTGAGGACATGCTTCTCTGGGGGTGGACGGAGCAAGACTTCCTCTGCTGGATCGCTTCTGGCGAAGACCCGGACTGCTGGCCGGTGGCCGTCTATTCGCGCTTTCACGCGGCCTGGTCGGTGTACCCGTACGGGATGGCGGAATTCCTGCTGAGGCTGCTGCGCGACGAGTTCGACGAATGGCCGATCAGCGACGTAGGGCTGCGGACTGTCTCCGAACTGCGTTTCCTGCACGACAAGGACGAGGAAGCGGGCTGGGAACTGCAGGAAAGACCCCTGGAGTGACTGACTGTGCCCGGTTGAGAACCCTTGAGGTACAACGTTGAGTGCGAAGAGGTCGGTCAGGGAGTCCGCGCCACTTCATTCCAAAGGAGCTTGGCGGGCGGGGCCTTAGGGAGAATCTCGCCCCATGCTGGGGCTATCCGGTGAACACTGGGCTCAGCGCGGACCAGTTCTTCTGGTTGACCGAAGGTGACGACCCGGACGCCTGGCCGGTGGTCGCGTTCTACCGGAGCCTGGAGGAGTGGGATCGCTTCGACGGTGGATTCGCGGTGTTCCTGCTTGCCATTCTCGAAGGCACGTACGCCTACGCGGACGAGGTGGCCCTGCCTAACTCCGAGGAGCCGTTGTGGCGTTACCAGGGTGACTGGACCTGGGTGGAGTAGCTGCGCTGCAAGTGGTCGACTCGGGTAGGGCCCGTCGGCCGCCGGTTGCGGCGGCTGGCGGGGCCCTGGCGGCCCGTCAGCCCGCCAGGAGCGTGCGGGCTATGCGGGTGCGGTGGGGGGTGAGTTCGGTGGTGATCGTGGCGGACTCGGCGGGGGTGAGCGTGATCGCGGCCGGCTGGGGTGGGGTCTGGGCGAGCAGGGCCATGCGCAGGTGGGTCGGGGGGTGGGTGGTGTCGACGGCGTAGCGCTCGTGGGTGCTGCGGCGGCGCAGGCGTTCGCGTTCGGTGGGCGGCAGGCTCGCCAGGTGGGCGCGCATCTGCTCCCACAGGGCTTCGGGGGACGGGCGGCCGCGGCGGTCGGCCCTCAGTCGGGTGACCGCGGTGCTCGCGGCGCCGGCGAGGAGCAGGGCGTCGAGCATGCCGCGGGCGGCCTCGGTGGAGGATGTGCGGGCGGCGAGTGCGTCGGCGCGGTACTCGGCCTCCTGGCCGGCCTGGGAGGTGAGGCGGTCCAGGAGCAGCAGGATCCGCCACAATGCCCACGCGGCGGTGTGCATCACCGCGTTGCTGAGCAGTTCGGCGACCGCGAACAGCAGCCGCATCCCGCCCTCGCCCCAGCCGCGGCTCGTGCGGGCCATGCCGTGCCAGTGGACGAGCGCCCCGATCGCCGAGGACAGCCACAGGCCGCGCCGGTGGTCGCCGTTGACGCGGTGGCCGAACTCGTGGCCCAGCAGCGCGACCCGCTGCGGGTCGTCGAGCGCCTCCCATAGCGGCAGGCCGTTCGTGAGCACCGCGCGCCGGCGCAGCCCGACCAGGCCGATGCTCGCGTTGTAGTCGCCGGTGACCCGGATGACGTGCAGCGGGCGCGCCCCCTCCTCGGCGGCGACCCGGTCGG
>NZ_JBFBDY010000652.1:0-3396 GCF_040683475.1 Kitasatospora sp. NPDC093558
CGATCCGGGCTCGGACGCCCATCTCCCGTCATTCCCGTTTCCCCTGCAGCCGCTCTGGAGGCACCCCCATGCCAAGACCGCCCCTCTTACCCGGTCCAGCCGACGGAGGCGCCGCGGTTGGCCGCCGACCTCGCGGCGGTGCTCGGCGCGGGCGGGGGCGGGTCGCGGCTGGTTTGAGTGTCGGGGCTGGGTTGAGCGTGGTGGCTGGGTTGCGTGTGGTGGGGTCGATGCGGGGGTGCGGGTCCGGTTCGTGTGGGTGTGGGCGGGTGTGGGCCCGGCCGGTGTGAGCGGTTCGTATGTGGGTGGTGGCAGGCCGCGACTTGTGTGAACAAGTACGGGTGGGCGTGCGGTCGCTGAACGGGTGGGGGCTGGTCTGAACCCATCGGTAACAAAGCGGAAACCTGCCGCAGATACCTAGCGGTAACGAGCGCGGCCATGCCATCTTCAACGCGCCACCGGCGCCGGCGGCCTACCCTCACACGCGTCTTCCCGTCCCCACACCACGGGGAGACCGAGCCGCAGGAGTTCCGCCGTGCCCGAAAACGGTTCGAGCAACACCCGCTGTACCCCTCGACTCGCCCGCAGGCTGCTCAGCGCCGCCCTCGCCCTCCCGCTCGTGATCGGCGGCAGCGTCGCCGCCGCCGCGCCCGCCTCCGCCGCCCCCGTCGGCCCCACCGCGAGCGTCACGCTCGGTGACAGCTACATCTCCGGCGAGGCCGGCCGCTGGATGGGCAACTCCGCCGACGGCAGCGGCAGCCGGACCGGCACCGACCGCGCCTGGAACGGGAGTTCGTACGACGCAAGCACCGTCTACGGCGCCACCGCCGCGAACGGCTGCGACCGCTCCGACGTCGCCGAGGTGACCGGAGCATCCTCCGTGGCGGCCAAGCAGATCAACCTGGCCTGCTCGGGCGCCGTCACCAGCAACGTCTTCCGCGCCTCCAACGGCGGCCAGTCGCTCAAGGGCGAAGCCCCGCAGGCCGACCAACTCGCCACCGTCGCCGCCCAGAACAACGTCAAGCTGATCACGCTGTCGATCGGGGGCAACGACCTCGGGTTCTCCGACGTCATCTCGACCTGCGTCAAGGACTACCTCTTCTGGTACAGCTACTGCCACGGCTCGCAGCAGTCCGCGATCGACTCGAAGATGCCCGCGGCGATGGCCGGCGTCGGCAAGTCGATCGACGAGATCCGCGCGGTGATGTCCAACGCGGGCTACGGACAAGGGGATTACCGGCTCGTGCTGCAGTCCTACCCGTCGCCGATCCCGCGCGGCTCCGAGATGCGCTACCCCGAGAGCGGCTGGACCCGCTCCAACACCGGCGGTTGCCCGTTCTGGGACGGGGACGCCGACTGGGCGCGCGACTCGATGGTGCCGCAGATCTCCAAGGCGCTGGCGCAGGTCGCCTCTGCCAAGGGCGTGCAGTTCCTCGACCTCTCCGACATGCTCCAGGGGCGCGAGGTCTGCTCCACGGCCACCCAGCAGCCGACCACGGGCGCCGCGCCGTCCGCGACCACCAGTGAGTGGGCGCGCTTCCTCGACGGCGGGCTCAACACCACCCAGGGCGCGCTGCAGGAGTCTATGCACCCGAACTACTACGGGCAGCAGGCGCTTGGGAGTTGCCTCACGCAGCTGTTCGCTCGGAGCAGCGGGAACTACGCGTGCCGCAACACTGCCGGGCAGGACTCCGGTGGGATGTACCTGGCTGCGGAGTGATGTGGGGCGGCGCCGTGCGACGCGGTCCTTTGTGACGTGATGTGGTCCCCTCGGCTTTCCGGTTTGATGTGGGGAGTCGAGGGGCCTTCGCTCAGCCTTTCGCCAGCAACGCCTGGGCGTGGGCGCGTACTTGATCCTTCGTCAGGTACGCGTCGGTGTACTCGAAGTCCTGCAGCCGGGCGGGCTGGCGGGCGAGGAAGCCGGTGCGGACGAAGTCGTCGCCGGCCGTCGCGTTCAGCAGCCAGTTGGCGCCCACCCGGAACTTCGCCACGTTCGTGCGCATCGCCATCAGGTGGTAGCCGCGGGCCACCAGCTGCGCCGGCACCCCGCGCAGCTCCACGCCGACCGGCTTGGACACCGCGTCCTTGCCGCCCAGGTCGACCACCAGGCCCAAGTCCTTGTGGTAGTACGGCTCCAGCGGCTGGTGGCGCAGCGAGGCGATCACGTTGTTCGCCACCGCGCGCCCCTGCCGGGCGGAGTGCTGGGCGGTCGGCGGGCACACCGCGCCGTCGCCCTTCGCGAGGTCCGGGACGGCCGCGGCGTCGCCCAGCGCGAACACGCCCTCGAACTGCGGCACCCGCATCTCCGCCGTCACCGCGATCCGTCCCCGGACCGTCTCCGCGTCCAGCGTGGCGATCAGCGGGCTCGCGGCGACGCCCGCCGTCCAGATCAGCGTCCGGCACGGAAGCACCCGGCCGTCGGTGAACTTGACCGACTCGGCGCCGACTTCGGCCACCGAGACGCCCAGCGACACCTCGATGCCGCGCGCCCGCAGCACCTCCAGCGCGGCCGTGCCGAGGGCGTCGCCGAGCTCGGGCATCAGCTTCGGGGCGATGTCGATCAGGTGCCACTTGATCTGCCGCGCGTCCAGCCGCGGGTAGCGGCGGGCCGCGGCGGTCGTGAGGCGCTGCAGGCAGGCGGCCGTCTCGGTGCCCGCGTAACCGCCGCCCACCACGACGAACTGGAGACGCGACTCCCGCTCGTTCTGGTCCAGCGTGGTCGAGGCCAGGTCGAGTTGGGCGATCACGTGGTCGCGGACGTAGGCCGCCTCGGCGAGCGTCTTCATGCCGCGGGCGTAGTCGGTGAGGCCCGGGATGTCGAACGTGCGGGTGACGCTGCCGGGGGCCAGCACGAGGATGTCGTACTTCTGCGCGATCACCTCGTCGGTGATCTTCCGGACCACGCAGACCTTGGACACCGGGTCCACCCCGATGGCCCCGCCGGGGACGATGTGGGTGCGGCGGAGGCTGCGGCGCAGGGACACCGCGACCGACTGCGGGGTCAGGACGCCGGCGGCGACGTGCGGCAGCAGCGGCAGGTAGAGCTGATAACTGAACGGCGTGACCAGCGAGATCTCGGCCTCGGAGGGCGCCAGCTTGTGTTCGAGGCGGCGGGCGCACTCCAGGCCGGCGAAGCCACCGCCCACGATCAGGATCCGGGGTCGTTCCATCGCTCATCCCTTTACCGTGCTGGTCGTACCGGGAGGGTGCACATTGCTTGTCGCCACACTTGCATGGGGGTGGGTGGGGTGCCACTGGGGTGGGGCTTCTGGGGGGTCCGCTGCGCGGGGCTTGGGGTTCTGTGGGCTCTCGGGTGGGTGGGTGACGCCGGGGGTGGCTGCGGGGGTGGCCGCTCCGGGGGCTGGATGATTTTCCGACTGCCGACTCTGTTTGGTGGGG
>NZ_JBFBDY010000653.1:0-3392 GCF_040683475.1 Kitasatospora sp. NPDC093558
CCAGGTCGCGGCGCCCGGCGCCCGGGCGGCGAGTTCGCCGCCCGCCCAGGCCGCGCTTGCGACATTCAGGCCGCCCAGGAGAACGGCGCCGAGAAGGCGTTCTTCCCTTCGTTTCCGAACTCGAGGCCGAAGGCGCTCACCCGCGACCTCGTCGCGACTCCGGCCGCGAGGGTGTCCGCGGGGAATCCCACCCCGCTGACCCGCACGCCCTTCCCGGTCGCGTCGAGCGGAGAGACGAAGTCCTCGACCTCGATGTCGATCGCGTCACCGATCCGCACGCGGTGGTTGCGGCCTTCCTCGGAGTAGTCGATCCGGGCTACCTCCAGCCCGAGCATCTCGCCGACGAGCGGTCCGAGAGCCTCCATCGGGCCGCCGCGCTGACCGGAGAAGACCGCCCCGAGTGCTTCGGCCTGCTCCGGCGAGGCTGCCTCGTCCATGATCACGCCCATCCGCCAGTCGCCCTCGCTCATGAGCTTCGGGGCGTCGGCCACCACGGCGACCGTCAGGCCGCTCACGTCGACGTCGTCGACCCGGCCGGAACCGACGTGGAAGGCCAGGACCACCCGGCAACGGTCGTAGTCCGCCGGGGCCGTGAGGCCGGAGGTGGAGCAGGGGCACACCATGTCGCAATTGCAGTTCTCGAAATACGTTCCTTCGATATGCCAGGCCATCGGAAGCTCCCTTCCCGAGGCTGAAGCCGGGGCCGAGGCCGGGGCCGGGGCCGGGGCCGGGGCCGGGACACACCTCTGGTGATCAATTTTCCGCCCCCGAGGGCCGCCGGGCAACGCGAGGAGGGTCGGGTCGACGGCGGCCGTGACAGGACGTCGAGTAGCCGTGGCTGGCGGTGACGGCGGCCGTCGAGTGGCGGCTGGATCCGGGGGCGGAGAGTCAGCTCGTCTCGGTCTCGAAGGTGCGGAGCAGGTCGGCGGCGACGCTCACGGCGATGGTCGCGGGGGACTTGCCGGTGATGTCGGCCAGCCCGATCGGGGTCTTGATCCGGTCGATGGTGGTCGCGTCGTGGCCGCCTTCGGTGGCGAGGCGTTTGCGGAACCGCGTCCACTTGGCTGCCGACCCGATCAGTCCGATGGAGCCGAGGTGGGTCGTGCGCAGGGCGGCGTCGCACAGGGCGGCGTCCTCGGCGTGGTCGTGGGTCATGATCAGGACGTGGGTGCCGCCCGGGAGTTCCTCCAGCACCTCCTCGGGCAGCAGCGGTGTGTGGTGCACGTGCACCTGTGCCACCGCGTCCTCCAGGACGCCGAGCCGCTCGTCGGTGAGGACGGCGGCACGGGTGTCGATCAGGTGGAGGTCGAGGTCCTGGCGTGCCAGGATGCGCGCCAGTTCGAGCCCGACGTGCCCGACGCCGAAGATCGCCACCGCCCGCACCACCGGCAGCGGTTCGAGCAGGACCGAGACCGTGCCGCCGCAGCACTGCACGCCGTGCTGGTTGGTCACCTTGTCGTTGAGGGCGAATTCGATGAGTTCCGGCTCCGACGTGGACGCGGCGATCATCTCCCGGGCCCGGTCGATCGCGACGGCCTCGACGTTGCCGCCGCCGATCGAGCCCCACGTCTTGATCCGCCCCACGACGAGCTTCGCGCCGGCCTCGCGCGGGGCGTGGCCGCGCACGGTCGCGACGGTCACCAGCACGCCGGACTCCCGGTGCGCCCGCAACCGCGCGACCGCGGCGACCCACGTCATGTCAGGCACTGCTCAACGCACTTGCGTCGGTCCGGGTGTCGCGGTCGCCCCGGGAGGCGTCGCCCTGAGAGGCGCTGCTCCCGGAGGTGCCGCCCTGGCGGGCCGCCTGGATCGCCCAGTACACCGCCTCCGGCGTCGCGGGCGAGGCCAGCTCGACACTGACCCCGCTCGGTCCGAACGCGGCCGCGGCCTGCCGCAACGCCTCCCGCACCGAGAACGCCAGCATCAGCGGAGGCTCGCCCACCGCCTTGGACCCGTACACCGCGCCCTCTTCGCCGGCCTGCTCCAGGAGCCTGACGTTGAACTCCTCGGGCATCTCCGAGAAGCTCGGCAGCTTGTAGGTGCTCGCGGCCTGGGTCAGCAGCCGGCCGCGGTTCGGCCCGTCACCGGCGTCCCAGCGCAGGTCCTCCAGCGTCAGCCAGCCCGCGCCCTGCACGAATCCGCCCTCGACCTGGCCGATGTCGATCATCGGGGACAGACTGTCGCCGACGTCGTGCACGATGTCCACCCGTCGGATGCGGTACGCGCCGGTGAAGCCGTCCACCTCCACCTCGGCCGCGGCGGCGCCGTGGGCGAAGTACTTGAACGGTGAGCCCTTGAACGCCTTCGCGTCCCAGTGCAGCCCCTCGGTCCGGTAGAAGCCGGCCGCCGACAGCTGGACCCGCTGGAAGTACGTGGTGCGCACCAGGTCGTCCCAGGCCAGCTCCGCGTCGCTGCCCAGGCCGCGCGCGACGCCCTCGACGATGCGCACGTCCGAGGCGTTCGTGCCCAGTTGGGTGGCGGCCACCTGCAGCAGCCGCCCGCGCAGCTGCTCGCAGGCGTTCTTCACCGCCGCTCCGTTGAGGTCCGCCCCGGCGCTGGCGGCGGTGGCCGAGGTGTTGGGCACCTTGTCGGTCCGCGTCGGGGCCAGCCGCACCTTGTGGAGCGGGATGCCCAGCGCGGTCGCGGCCACCTGCAGCATCTTGGTGTGCAGGCCTTGCCCCATCTCGGTGCCGCCGTGGTTGATCAGGACCGACCCGTCCTTGTAGATCAGCACCAGTGCCCCGCCCTGGTTGAAGGCGGTGAGGTTGAACGAGATCCCGAACTTGAGGCCGGTGACGGCGAGTGCCCGCTTGGTGTGCGGGTGCGCGTCGTTGAAGGCGGCGATCTTGCGCTCGCGCTCGGCGACGCCGGCGTCGTCCTGGACCTGCCGCCAGACGGCGGAGATCCGTTCGGGCCGGACGACCTCCTGCCCGTACGGCGTCGACTGGCCCTTCCGGTAGAAGTTGCGCTCCCGCAGCTCCATCGGATCCAGGCCGAGGAGCGGCGCGCAGCGGCCCATGATGTCCTCGATCACCAGCATGCCCTGCGGTCCGCCGAAGCCGCGGAAGGCGGTGTTGGAGACCTTGTTGGTCCTGGCGATCCGGCCGGTGATGCGTGCGTTGGGAATCCAGTAGGTGTTGTCGATGTGGCACAGCGCGCGGGCCACCACGGGCTCGGACAGGTCCAGGCTCCAGCCGCCGTCGGCGGTCAGGGTGGCGTCCAGGGCGCGGATGCGGCCGTCGGCGTCGAAGCCGATCCGCCACTCGGCGTGGAAGCCGTGCCGCTTGCCGGACATGGTGAGGTCCTGGGTCCGGTTGAGCCGCACCCGGACCGGCCGGCCGGTCAGCTTGGCGCCCAGCGCGGCGACGGCCGCGAAGCCGTGCGGCTGCATC
>NZ_JBFBDY010000654.1:0-3382 GCF_040683475.1 Kitasatospora sp. NPDC093558
ACCGTGACGACGGCGATCGCGGCGGCCAGCCAGTCGTGGACGAAGGTCGCCCCGGTGCGCCAGGACGGCGGGGCGAGGTGGGTCAGCCACATCAGCAGGCCGGTGCCGACGATGACGAGGATCGCGCCGAGGGTCCACTGGGCGTAGAGCTTCTGGCCCGCGTTGAACTTGCCGGCGGGGCGGTCGGCGGCGCGGGTGCGCAGGGCGCGCAGCCAGGCCCAGTCCGTCGGGGTGAAGCGGCTCAGCCGGGAGAAGTCGGCGCGCAGGGCGCGGGAGGCGAGGCCGAGGAGCAGCGGGACGGGCAGGGCGAGGCCGCACCACACGTGGACGGTCACGACGAGCCGTCGCCTGCCGACGAGCTCGGCCAGCGGCGGCACGTACAGGAACGCGGCCGTGGTGAGGCAGATCAGCATCAGGGCGGCGGTGACGCGGTGGACCCAGCGTTCGGCGCGGCTGAAGCGGAGGAGGAGGTCAGGCGGTCGGTGCATCGTCACGTCCGTTCGAGCGGCCGACCCAGGCGTCGACGTCGTAGCCGTTGCGTTCCCAGTAGCCGGGCTGCACCGCGTCGGTCACGGTGATTCCGGAGAGCCACTTCGCGGACTTGTAGAAGTACATCGGCGCGACGTAGAGCCGGGCCGGGCCGCCGTGGGAGTGGGAGATGGGGGCGTCCTGCATGCGGAGCGCGACGAGGACGTCGTCGCGGCGGGCCTGGTCGAGGGTGAGGCTCTCGGTGTAGGCGCCGTCGAAGCAGCTGAACCGCACCGCCCGCGCGCCGGGCCGCACGCCGGCCGCGTCGAGCAGGTGGGCCAGCGGGACGCCCTCGAAGGGGGTGTCGGGGACGCGCCAGCCGGTCACGCACTGCACGTCGTGGACGATCCGCCGCTGGGGCATGGCCTGGAGCTCGGCGAGGCGGAAGGTGCCCGGGCGGTCGACGAGGCCGTCGACGCTGAGGGTGTACGTCTCGGCCGTGCGCTCGGGGACGGAGGCGGTGATCGAGTAGTAGCGGAAGCCGCCGCCTCCGGGCAGGAGGCCGGTGAGGCCGGTCGGGTCCTTGCCGGCGACGGTGTCCTGGGCCTTCTGCAGGTACGGCCCGGCGGCGACGCCCGCCGCGCCGAGGCCGAGCAGCCCGAGCACCACCCGGCGGCCGACCGGGGTGCCCTTCCTGGTGTGCGCTGTGCTGTCCACACCGCCGATTCGACCAGGCCCGCCCCCGTCTTGACCAGGGGCGGAGCCGAGTCGTCAGGGTTTCGTCACATCCGGGCTCAGCAGGTCTTGCGGACGTTGCCCGACTTGCCCTCGGGCAGCACGTTCTTGTCCCGGCGGACGATGCTCAGCTTGTCGCCCCAGCCCTTGCAGGCCTTCGACAGGCCCTTGTCGGTGTACTCGACGACGTAGACCCGGTTGCCGAAGGCGTCGGCGTAGCCGTTGCACTCGTCCTGCTCGCCGCACTCCTCGGCGACGGCGAAGTCCAGCCCGACCTTCTGCCGGTCCCCGGCCAGCTCGACGGTGTTCTTCTGCCCGATCGCGAGCTTCTTCTCGTGCGCGTGCGCGGCGATCACCGTCTGGAACGCCTCGACGTCGGCCACGGTGATCAGGTTGTCGGAGCGGGTGTAGCTGTCGTAGTTGTCCGGCTCGACGGCGTTGAAGCCCTTGGCCGCGCACTCGTCGATCCAGCCGTTCACCTTCTGGGCGATGCGCTGGCGCTTGGCGTCGGTGCGGACGTCCAGCACGGCCTCGTTCCAGTTCTTGTCGTAGACGACCTTGCCGCCGCCGTCGCGCAGGAGCAGGTCCGGCTCCCAGTCCTTCTCGGCGCCGGACTGGGCCTGGAAGGCGTTGACGTAGCAGATGTTGTACAGCCCGGCCGCCGGCGCGGCGCCGTGGTCGCGGCTGACCACCTGCACCCCGGCCGGGGGCTGGTAGGGCGCGGAGATCTGGTAGTCGAAGCCCGTGTGCTCGGGCGGCAGCGTGACGCTGGTGGGCGGCGGCAGGGACGGCCCGGTGGCCGGGGCGGTGGCGGAGGTGTCCGAGCCGGAGTCGTCCCCGCCGTCCGACGAGGAGCTGCACGACGAGAGCACGAGCGCGGCCGCCGCCGAAACGGCCAGTGTCGCAGCGGCCCGGCGACGGGCGGGACTGATGAACATCGTCGGTCTCCAAGCGGGGTCGTGGCACTGAGGCTCACCTTACCCGGCAGTGGATCACCCCCGGCCGCGCGTACGGGCTTGGGACGAAATCCCAATGATCGCTTAACACTCCGTTCACGCCCGGGCAGGGTGTCCGGAGCCGCGGCCCCGGACACCCTGCTGCGTCACACCGCCGGGCCGTAGGCGCCGAAGCCGCGGGAGACCAGGCCGTCGCGGAAGGTCAGGACCTCCGCGACGGCCTGGCCGCGCTCGTTGCGGTAGTTGATGACGAGGGTGTCGACGGAGGCGCGGACGTCCTCGACGGTGAAGTGCAGGTCGGGCAGGTGGTCGAGGCCCTTGGCCCAGTAGGCGCGCAGGGCGTCCTTGCCGCGCACCTCGCCGGACGGGTCACCGATGATCTCCAGGATCCTGGGCGAGGCGAAGACGACGTCCTCGGTGAAGTGGGCGAGGATGCGCTCCAGGTCGTGGGAGTTCCAGGCGGCGGCCCAGTCCTGGGCGAATCGGGTGGCGAATTCGAGGTCCATGATCCCGGACGGTACGACAACCGGCCCGCCGCCGCCCGCAATTCCACGATCCGGTCACCGCGCCACGGACGATCCGGTCACCACACCACGGGGAGGGCCGACGGACTGCGCGTCGTGCTGCCGAGCTGCCAGCCGATGGCCGAGCCGGGGTGGGCGAGGCGCAGGCCCGGAAGTGCCGTGGCGAGGCGGTGGAGGGCCTCGTGCATCTCCAGGCGCATCCGCCAGGCGCCCAGGCAGTAGTGCGGGCCGGCGCTGAAGGCGAGGGTCGGGGCGGCGAGCGGCGCGGCGAGGTCGGCGTCGAGGCCGCCGTCCGGGAAGACGGCACCGTCGCGGTTGGCGCTGTTGAGGCTGACGGCCACCACCGCGCCGGCCGGGATCGGCACCCCGCCGAGTTCGACCGCCTCGACGGCGCGCCGGGTCGTGGCGTCGTCGTCGCCGAGGGGGATGTGGTGCAGGAGCCGTTCGGTGGCGCGTTCGGCGACGGCGGGGTCGGCGAGGCGGGGCCAGGAGGAGGGGCGGTCGCCGAGGAGGTAGACGAAGGCGTTGCCGAGGGCGCCGGTGACGCTCTCGTTGCCGCTGCCCGCCAGGCCGCAGACGAGGTGGACGAGCCAGGTCTCGGGGATGCCGCCGTCCTCGTCGGCCGCGACGACCAGGCCGCTGACCAGGTCGGCGCCGGGCGCCCGGCGCCGCTGGGCAATCAACTCAGCGGCGTAATCG
>NZ_JBFBDY010000655.1:0-3363 GCF_040683475.1 Kitasatospora sp. NPDC093558
GGCAGGCCACCACCAGCACCGCGACCGCCGCCGTCACCGCCGCCTGCGGTGCCGCGCCCGCGCCCAGCCAGAAGCCCAGCACGCTCACCGCGACCGCCAGCACGCACGGCACGAACACCCCGGCGACCGCGTCCGCGAGCCGCTGGGACCGGGCCTTGCCCGCCTGGGCGTCGGCCACCAGGGCGGTGATCCGGGCGAGTTGGGTGTCCGCGCCGACGGCCGTCGCCCGTACGACGAGTGCGCCGCCGACGTTCACCGTCGCGCCGGCGACCCGGTCCCCGGGGCCGACCTCGACCGGGACGCTCTCGCCGGTCAGGAAGCTCAGGTCGAGCGCCGAGCCGCCCTCGACCACCACCCCGTCGGTGGCGACGCGCTCGCCCGGCCGCACCACGAACTCCTGCCCGGGCAGCAGGAGTTCGATCGGCACCAGCCGCTCCTCGCCGCCCTCCCGGACGCACACCTCCTTCGCGCCCAGCTCGGCCAGCGCCCGCAGCGCCGAACCGCTGCGCCGCCGCACCCTGCCCTCCAGCAGGCGCCCGGCCAGGACGAACAGCGGCACGCCGACGGCCGCCTCCAGGTACACGTGCGCCGCGCCGCCGCCGTCGGCCGTCAGCGAGAACGGCATCCGCATGCCGATCGCCCCGGCCCCGCCGAACAGCAGCGCGTACGCCGACCAGCCGAAGGACGCCAGCACGCCCAGGCTGACCAGCGTGTCCATCGTCGCCGCCGCGTGCCGCAGCCCCTGCCACGCCCGCCGGTGGAAGCCCGCCGAGCCCCACGTCACCACCGGGACGGCCAGCCCGAAGCACACCCACTGCCAGGCCGGGAACTGCAGCGACGGCACCATCGACAGCACCAGCACCGGGACGGCCAGGAGCGCCGTCACCAGCAGCCGCCACCGCCCGTCCGGCTCCTCCTCCGCCGGGCCGACGGCCGCTCCCGCCGTCACCAACTCGGCGGTGTAGCCCGCCCGTTCGACGGCCGCGACGAGCTCCTCGACGGCCACGCCGGCCGGGTGCAGCACCCGTGCCCGGCCGGTCGCCAGGTTCACCCCGGCGGACACGCCGTCGAGCTTCGCCAGCCGCTTCTCCACCCGGCCCACGCACGCCGCACAGGTCATCCCGCCGACCGCCAGGTCGGTGCTGACCAGCGCCCCGGCGTCGGCCCCCGCGACCGGGCTCACCGCATGCCTCCCATGTCGTGCCCGGACATCCCGGGCGAGCCGCCGCCCCCGACACCGGGCGTCAGCCCCGGCGACACCGGCCCGGCCTGACGGCCCACGGCGTACGCCACGACGAACACCACCACCAGCAGCAGGGCGAACCCCGCCAGCACACTCAACGGCCGGACACCCGGCGACTTCGCACTCACCTCCCACCAGTCGGACGCCGAACCGGAGTGGTTCCCGTACGGTCCGAACTCCGTGGAAATCGCCCGCGACGACCTGCTCCCGCCACCGTGGGTAGGCGCACGTCCACTCGAACGGGCGTGCAGGTCTCGCCGTCCCGCCGCCGTGCCCCGAAGCATGGGGTGCAGGACACGCCGAGCGAGAAGAGGCAACCTCCCGTGCGCGAACTCCACACCCACCCGGGCCCCCGCCGCCGGACGGCCCCCCGCGCGGTCGCCCTGACCGCGGTGCTGGCCGCCGGGGGCGTCCTGGCGGCGGCGTGCAGCAGCTCGTCGACCAACCCGTCGATCGTCCGCACCTCGGCCCCGTCGGCCGCAGCGTCCGCCACGGCCGGCGCGTCCGCCTCGCCCTCGGAGACCGGCTCGCCGTCCCCGGGGCCCGAGGCCGCCGCCTCGTCGGCCGCGGCGGCGGCCTCGTTCGCCGCCTCCGTCGCGGCCCGGCAGGTGATCTCCCTCGACAAGGCCGTCTCCGCCCTCGCCCTGGCCGAGAACGGCGGCAACGCCCTCGGCGCGGTCACGGTCACCGGCGTCCCGCTCGCGGACACCGGCGGGCTGCCGGCCGTCGTGGTGACGATCCGCAACGGCGGCCTGGACACCGCCTCCTACGCCGTGCAGGTCGACTTCACCGACACCAACGGGAAGACCGTCGACAGCACCGTCGTGGGCGCCGAGAACCTCCCGCGCGACGAGGAGGCGTCCCCCGTCGCCTTCAGCAGCCACACGGAGCAGCGGCTGCTCCCGGTGGTGGTCAGGGCCGTCCGGTACTGACAGGCCTGAGAGAGCGTCCGGTCACCTGCGAAAATCGCTGTCCGATGACCGGAGCGCGGTGATAGAAATCCGGCGTGCAAAAGACTTTCGAGTTCTCCGACCTGCTGCGACTGATCGACGAGCGGTCGGCCGCCTTCCGCGCCACGGTCGCCGCCGCGCCCAGTCTCGACGCGCAGGTGCCGACCTGCCCCGAGTGGACGCTGTTCGATCTGGTGAAGCACCTGGGCGGAGGAGACCGTTTCTGGGCCGCCATCGTCGGTGCCGGGCCCGCCGACGGACCCCCGGCCGAGGCCGTCGCCGCGCGCGCCGCCCTGGAGGTGCCGAAGGAGCGCGAGGCCCTGGTGGACTGGCTGGCCGCATCGACGGAGCTGCTGCTGGGCGCCCTGCGCGAGGCGGGCCCGGAGAGCGGTTGCTGGGCGTGGTGGAGCCCGTTGCAGTCGCCGCGCAGCGCCGGCGGGGTGGCCCGGCACCGGGTCCAGGAGACCGCCGTGCACACCTACGACGCCCGGCTCTCCTTCGGCGACCCGGATCCGCTGCCGGCCGACGTCGCGCTCGACGGCGTCGAGGAGTTCCTGTTCACCTGCTGCGCGACGGCGAGCGCCTGGCCGCACAAGCCCACCACCTTCGACTTCCACGCCACCGAGGGCCGCTCCTGGCGCCTCACGGTCGACGCCGACGGCGCACGCACCACCAGCATCCCCGCGCCCGGCAGCACCGCCGGCGAGGACATCGACCCGGCCGGCACCGCCGTCCACGGCACGGCCTCCGAGCTGGTCCTCTTCAATTACGACCGCATCCCGCTCAGCTCCCTGCGCGTCGACGGGGACGCCGAGCTGTGGGGCCTGCTCCGCGTCTGGGAGCCGGAGAACTAGGACGCAGCGCAGCCGGTTCTATGGGCGGACCGTCCGCGGGCCCGTGACGTCGGCGCCGAGCGCGCCGACGCGGGCCCGCAGTTCGCGGTCGGCGGTGACGACCAGGCAGTCCCGGTCCGGCCGTTCGGCCCTGGCCGCCCGGACGACCTCGACGATCCGGTCGTCGCCGCTCCCGGCGGCGGCGACCACCCGGACCCCCGGCACCTCCGCCACCCCGCGCGCCGCGCCCTCGACCACCAGCAGCACGTCGAGCGGCCCGTCCCGCCCCGGCAGCCCGCGCTCGGCGACGGCGTCCAGCGCGTCGCGCAGCCGCTCG
>NZ_JBFBDY010000656.1:0-3358 GCF_040683475.1 Kitasatospora sp. NPDC093558
GTGAAGGCGGCGGCTCCGAGGAAGGAGTCCTCGGGGAGGCCGTTCGAGTTGCAGGCGTTGATGATCGCTTGATTGATGGTGGCGCTGATCGGCGCGGTCTCCATGTCGCCGACCAGGTCCGTTCCGGATACCACCGTGCCGACGAACGCGAGGTTGCCCCCGATGATCCCGCCGGCGGCCGTGCCGTTGACGTTACTGGTACCGGTGCTGCCGTTCACGCGGAACCAGGTGAAGGACAACGTTCCGGCGGCCGAGCCGTTGACGCAGTTCAGGGGGCCGGTGAAGGTCCCGGTGAGCGTGCCGCTCTGAATCACGTTGCCGCCACGGTTGACGTTGTCCACGCAGCTCGACGCGTCGCCGGTCACGGTGATCGTTTCGTCCGCCGGCCCGAGAGTGGTGAGCGGGGGGTTGAACACGAGGTTTCCGTTGAGCGTGCAGGCGAGGTCGACGTTCGGATTGACGGTGACGGCGGTGGCGGTGTGCGGGGTCGCGAGACCCCAACCGGCCACGAGCAGAGCGCTGACGATGCTCCGGGATGCGATCGCGTGAAGACGTGATCGAGTGACCACGGTCGTCCTCCTTGGACTGAGGGACTCGGATGGGCTAGCGCCCTTCTGACAAGCCGCTGACTCTGTCTGCCGGCGCCGTTCGGCTGCCGGCCGGTCAGGCCCCCCTCGCGTTCACCCGGACAGGAGCCCGGGAGCAGCGTCAGCCTAGCAAGGACTCCACTCGGCGGCACTCGACGGCTCTGCAGCTCGCGCACCGCTGGAGAAGCCGGGCGAGCACCCGAACGTGATCATCCAGAGTGCCCCGAACCACCTCGCCGGGGAACCGGACCACGCATGAGGTCTGAACCGCCGCGCTCGGCCGGGGCTTTCCCCGGCCGAGCGTGCCGTAATTCCCTGGCCACCCACCGCCCGCCCCCGCTACCGTCCCCGAAAGATCACGGAGGGGGTGCGCCGATGCGGCCGCTACTGCTACTCGACGTCGACGGGCCGCTCAACCCTGCTGCCCGCAAGCCCCACCGCAGGCCCCCGGGCTATCAGACCCACCGGCTCCTCACCCCCCGCTGGGAAGCCTTTGAACGCCGACGGCTCACCGAGTGGGGGCTGCCGAACAAGGCCCCCAAGCCTCTCCGGCTCTGGCTCAACCCCGACCACGGCCCCGCGCTGACTACCCTCCCCTTCGATCTCGTCTGGGCCACCACCTGGGAACACGAAGCCAACGCCTTCATCTCCCCCGTCCTCGGCCTGCCCACCCTCCCCGTCATCACCTGGGCCGAACCCCGCCCCACCCCACCGGACGGCGTCTTCTGGAAGACCCCCGAGATCGTCGCATGGGCGCAGGGCCGCCCGTTCGCTTGGGTCGACGACAACATCACCGACGCCGACCGCACCTGGACGGCTACCCACCACCACGGCCCGGCCCTCCTCCACCGAGTCGACGACCGCACCGGCCTGACAGCCGACGACTTCGCCACGCTCCGACAGTGGGCGAGCCGACTCAGAGGTGACGCGTAGCCAGTGCCAGCCGCTCCCGCGCCTCGAACAGCGCGTCGCGGATCATCTGTTCCCTCCCCGGCGTGAGCCGCGCGACCGGCACCGAGCAACTCACCGCGTCCCGAGCCGGCGTCCGATACGGCACGGCGACCGCGTAGCAGCACAGGCCCAGCGTGTTCTCCTCCCGGTCGGTCGCGTAGCCGCGCTCCCGAACGGACCGGAGGTCGTCGAGCAGGGCGTCCCGGGTCGTGTGCGTGTGGTCGGTCAGCGGCTCAAGCCGCTCGGGCAGCAGCCGCTCGATCTCCTCGTCCCGGAGCGTCGCCAGCAGCGCCTTGCCGAGCGCCGTCGCGTGGGCGGGCAGGCGGCGGCCGACCCGGGTGAACGGGCGCAGGTAGTGCTGGGAGGCGCGGGTGGCGAGGTAGACGACGTCCGTACCGTCGAGGCGGGCGAGGTGGATGGTCTCCGTGGTGTCGTCGGCGAGCCGGTCGAGCGCCGGGCGGGTGGCGGCGACGGCCTCGTCGCCGTCGATGTACGCGGTGCCGACGAGGAGCGCCCGCACGCCGATGCCGTACCGAGTGCCCGTCACATCGGTCTCCACCCAACCGAGGTCGACCAGCGTGCGCAGCAGCATGTACAGGCTGCTCTTCGGGTAGCCGAGGGCCTCCTGGACGTCGGCGAGGCTGTGCAGTCCCGGGCGCCCGGCGAAGTACTCCAGCACCTCGATCGTGCGGACGGCGGACTTCACGCCCGCTGCTGCGGCGGCGGTGGCGGGACTCGGCTGGGCCATCGATGGTCCTCCCTGTTCACGTGCGCGGCGTGGACTGCGGGAGCAATATAGCCGGGCCGAAAGCGCCGAAACCCCGGAATCGTTCACATTCTTGAACCTCGTCCAGACTCTTGACTGAAACACGCCCAGCGCCGTGTCATGGTGAGCGGTTCCCCCGCACGCCGCCCGCACGCCAGCCGAAGGATCATCATGAAGCGCTTACTCACCGCCCTGTGCACCTCCCTCGCCCTCCTCGCCGTCACTCCCCTCCCGACCGCCACCGCCACCGAAACGAAGGCCACCGACGCGGCCGCCTGGACCGGCGACTTCACCGGCTACGGCACCAGCGCCTGGACGAACGCCTGGGGCACCCTCACCAAGGGCAAGTGGGGCCAGCAGAACCTCAGCCTCGTCAACGACCCCGCCGCCCCCGGCGACGGCTCCGCGCTCCAGGTGTTCTACGGCGCCGGGTCCTCCGCCAACTCCTGCTCCGACTGCCCCTCCAGCGGCGGCGGCCAGTTCTACACCGACCTCCCCACCCTCGGCCTCGGCGACCTCGCCAACTCCACCACCCTGGACCTGAAGTACAGCCTCAAGCTGCCCGCCGGCTTCGACTTCGGCAAGGCCGGCAAGCTCCCCGGCCTGTACGGCGGCTCCCCGGGCGAGGCGTCCGGCGGCAACCACGGCAACGCGTGGTCCACCCGGTACATGTGGCGCAACCCCGGTTCCGGGATCGGCAACGGCGAGGTGTACCTCTACACCCCCACCAACTCCGGCCCCACCGGCTACGGCGTCGACCTCGGCCTCGGCTCCTGGCAGTGGCCCGCCGACGGCGCCTGGCACACCATCGAGCAGCTCGTCGACCGCACCAGCGGCGACATCACCGTCTGGCTCGACGGCGCCCAGGTCTTCACCCAGCCCGGCGCCGGCGCCCCGGACCTCGCCTCGATCCCGTTCAGCGGCGTCTTCTTCTCCACCTTCTACGGCGGGCACGACACCTCGTGGGGCCCGGCCACCGACCAGTACGCGTACTTCGCGCACTTCAGCCTTGCCACCGGGGTCCAGCACTGACGCCATCTCCAACAACCCTCAC
>NZ_JBFBDY010000657.1:0-3351 GCF_040683475.1 Kitasatospora sp. NPDC093558
GTGCGGGGCACGGGGCGGGTCCTTTCCGGGCCCCGGCCCCGTGCTGTGGGGTCAGCGCCCGATCTTGGTGTACTTCGTCTCGGTGGTGGTCTTCTGCACCTGCCACCAGGGCTGGTTGTCCTGGTACCAGGCGATGGTGTCGGCGAGGCCTTGACGGAAGTCGCTGTAGCGCGGCTGCCAGCCCAGAGCACGCAGCTTGGAGCTGTCGTTGGCGTAGCGCAGGTCGTGGCCGGGGCGGTCGGAAACGTGGTCGTAAGCGTCTGTGTCGTGGCCGAGGAGTTCGAGGATGAGCTGGACGATCGCCTTGTTGCTGCGCTCGTCGCCGGAGCCGATGAGATAGGTCTCGCCGGGCGTTCCGTGGTCGAGGATCGCGTGGACGGCGGCGTTGTGGTCGTCGACGTGGGTCCACTCGCGGACGTTGGTGCCGTCGCCGTAGAGGCGGGGGCGGGCGCCGGTGAGCAGGTTGGTGACCTGGCGGGGGATGAACTTCTCAGGGTGCTGGTAGGGGCCGTAGTTGTTGGCGCAGTTGGAGATCGTTGCCTGGACGCCGTAGGAGCGGGCCCAGGCGCGAACCAACATGTCCGAGCCGGACTTGGTGGCGGAGTAGGGGCTGGAGGGGTTGTGCGGGCTGTCTTCGATGAACAGGGCGGTGCTGTCGACAGGCAGGTCGCCGAAAACCTCGTCGGTGGAGATGTGGTGCAGGCGCCTGCCGTGGCGGCGGACGGCCTCCAGCATGCTGAAGGTGCCGTGGACATTGGTACGTACGAACGGCTCGGGGTCGTGCAGGGAGTTGTCGACGTGGGACTCGGCGGCGAAGTGGGCCACCACGTCGGTTTCGGCGACGAGCCGGTCGACGAGCTCTCGGTCGCAGATGTCGCCCACAACCAGCTCGACGTCCAGGCCGTCGAGGTTGCTTTTGTTTCCGGCGTAGGTCAGCGCGTCCAGGACCCGGATGCGGTACTCGGGGCGGTGGGCCGCGGTGAAGCGGACGAAGTTGGCGCCGATGAAGCCGGCTCCGCCGGTCACGAGGATATTCTTCTGGCTCATGAGGACGAATCCTATGCCGCCATCGATTGGCCTGATGAACCGTCATATAAGCGCTCGATATCAGGAGTTGTGACATCGGGTTGCTTCACGCGGAGTGCCAGCGTTGCGGCCGGGCGAGCACCTGGGGGAGTCAGGCCGTGTCGGGCTCAATGTCCGGACTCGCGGCCGCCGGGGCCGCGAACGGACGGACGGCGTCCTGTTCGACAGCAACACCGAGCAGCGGGATCACCGCGAGGTGCCCGGCGATCCACGACGCGGTGAGTGCTGCGCCGAGCCGGTCGCGGTCGGGCGGGGCATGACGAGGCATGGTGCGGCCTTTCGTGGGTGGCGGATGTGCGGCACGGGTCGGGAGCGCGAAGCGACCGTGAATCGACCCAAGGAGCCCCTCTGAGTGACTCTTAGTCAACACCCGTGTGCACAGCCGCAGAAGCTGCCAGTGTGTGGGCCAGATGTCGGCCATCTGTCGGCCAGTGTCGGCCACGGGAGGGGGTGTCGTGTCAGGGGATGCCGAATCGATCGGAGCCCTGATCAGGGCCGCGAGAAAGAGAAAGGGCTGGTCTCAGCCGCGTCTGGGCCGGGAGCTGGGCGCGGTCGAGGGCAAGGGTGGCGAAGGCCCAAAGCGCGATCAGGTCTCCCGGTGGGAACTTGGCGGTCGCGTCCCCACGTACTGGATGCCCTTCATGATCGAGGTCTTGGAGCTTCACCCAGAAGGCTCGGAGCTTTGTTCGCCAACCGATCCTGATGGCTCACTGCCGGGCGATACCGTGACAGCAGTCATTGAACTCGGACGGAGGGACGTGGTGGATCGTCGAGGATTCATGGCCGCCTCAAGCGCGTACGCGCTCGCGGCCCTGGGCATGCCGGATCCGGACAGCATCACCCGCCGCGTACGGCTGAAGTCCGGCAGCACAATCCACGTCGGCCGGGGCGAGGTCGCCGCCGTCCGCCAGATGACCAGGTCCCTCGGCGACGCCGCCGCCGAGCTCGGCGGCGGCCACGCTCGCCACCTGGCCGTCCGCTACCTCCACGAGGACGTCTCCAAGTGGCTCGACGGCACGTGGACCGAAACCGTCGGCCGGGAGCTCTTCGCTGCAACCGCCCAACTCGTGCACCTCGCGGGATGGATGGCTCAGGACGAAGGCAACCAGGACGCGGCCCAGCAGTACTACGCGCACTCCTTCCGGCTGGCCTCCGAGGCCGGCGACGCCGAGCTCGCCGCCACCGCTCTGCGCGGCCTCGCCGTCCAGGCCATCGACCTCGGCTTCCGCCCAACCGCCGTCCGTCTTGCCGAGGACTGCGTCAACCTTGCCAAACAGCTCGACGACCCCCGCGCCGTGGCCTACTACCACGCCACCCTCGCCAACGCTGCAGCCCTCGACGGCGACCGCCGCACCGCCACGGTCTCGCTCGCCGCTTCCCAGACCGCCATCGAACGTGCGACCGGCGCCCCGAGCGACTCCTGGGCCTCGCACTACAGCATCGGCCGCTGGGCCCACGAAGCCGGGATGGTCCTCGCCCAGCTCGGGGACTTCACGAGTGCGCAGGACCACCTCCACCACGCCTTGGACATCCACGGGCTCGATCGCCGGCGCTCCCGTGCCATCGTCCTCGCCGACCTCGGCACCGTCCGGCTCCGACAGGACAACGTGGACGGAGCCCTCGACTCCTGGCGCGACTTCCTGGACAACGCTGATGGCATCCGCTCTATCAAGGTTCAGGACGCGATCCACGACATGCGGGCCCGCTTGTACCGTCTCCGTGACGTACCCGGCGTCGGCGAACTGGACGAACAGGCCGCAGCTCTCGAATAGGAACCGTAAGACGCCGCCACCGACCTCACCACCTACCTCGCCCGCCGCTACCCCGGCCACGGCGCCGCCGGCGAACTTCGCGAGCGCCTGACCGCCCTGTCCACCCCGGCGTAGAAAGAGAGCCCATGCCCGAGCAGGACCGCGTCATCCAGATCCGCCGCCCCTACCTCGACCTGATCGCCGACGGCACCAAGACGATCGAGGTCCGAGTCGGCTATCCGAGCATGCGCAGGATCCACCCCGGCCAGGCCCTCGTCTTCGAGTCCGGCGGGACTCGCTGCCGTACCCAGGTCGTCAAGGTCGCCGAGTACCCGACCTTCGAGGCGATGCTCGACGCCGAAGACAACGAGGCGATCGGCAGCGAGGGCATGGACCGGGCCGAACTGCTCGCGGCCTGCCGCGAGATCTACCCGCCGGAGAAGGAAGCGCTCGGCGTCCTCGCGATCCACCTGCAGCTCGCCCCCACCACCGAGCGATAACGGGCGTGCCCGGC
>NZ_JBFBDY010000658.1:0-3346 GCF_040683475.1 Kitasatospora sp. NPDC093558
GCCCGGCGATGCGCTCGCGGGCCTGCTCCCCGGCGGGGCCGAGCCCGCCCAGGTCGAGGACCCTGAGCGCGCGCAGCAGCGGGACGAGCACCTCGTCGTGGTGCACCCGCGGGTCGTACACGCCGGCGACGGCGATCTCGGCGGCCATCCGGCCGAAGCCGGGCATGCCCTGGCCGGGCATGGCGAAACCGCGAATCGTTTCGTCGAGCGTGACGAGCACCTGGTCGGCGTCGAGCTCGGCGGCGGCCCGCAGGAGCTCCCGGTAGAAGACCATGTGCAGGTTCTCGTCCTGGGCGATGCGGGCGAGCAACCGGTCGCAGGCCGGATCGCCGCTGAGCCGGCCGGTGTTGCGGTGGCTGACCCGGGTGGCGAGCTCCTGGACGGCCGCGTACGCGATCACGTCGAGCGCGTCCGCGGGCTGCGGGATGGTGCCGGTGCACAGGTGCGCCATGCGGGCACGCTCCAGGGCAACCGGGTCGACGGCGCGGGTGACGTGCAGGTAGGCGCGGAGGGCGGAGGCGTGGCGGTCCTCCTCGGCCGTCCAGTGGTGCAGCCACGCGCCCCAGGCGCCGTCCCTGGCGGTCCGGTCGCCGATGATCCAGTGGTAGCCGGGCAGGTTGTCCTCGGTGAGCAGGTTGACGACGAGGGCGGAGCGCACGGCGGGGGCGACCGCGGACTGTTCGGGGCGCCAGGGCTCCCCGCCGAGCGGGCCGTCGAAGTCCCGGCCCCGGCTCCAGGGGACGTACTCGTGCGGGAACCACTCGCGCGCCGAGGTGAGATGACGATTCATCAACTCTTCGGCGGTTGCTTCGAGTTCGACGAGCCAGCGGACGGGTCCCGCGGTATCGATCTTCACGGGGCATGATCGTCGCGGACCCGCGCGGGACGGTGCAAGCCGGGTTCACTCGGCCGAGTGATGCGCTCACTCGGATTGACCAAGGCCTATGCCAGGGGCAACCGGGAGATCGATCCGGGGCTGCTCCGAGGCCGTTCGAGGGGCGCCCCGACGGGAACGACAACGGTCACCAGTACAGCCTTTGGATCTTTGTCGATTCTGCGGTTCACTTCCGGTGCGGGGCGATCGCGCCGCGCCCCCTTCCCACCCGTGCGTCCAGAGAGGACTTCGATGGCCGGGCACGAGCATTCCCACGATGAGCATGCACATGACCACGACCACGCCGAGCGTGGCCACGAGCACGGTCACGGTCACGCGCACGGCCACGGCGGCCACGGCGGCCACTCGCACGCCGTCGCCGCCGACGCCGACCGCCGCTGGCTGGTCAGCGCCCTCGCCCTGATCGTCGTCTTCATGGCCGGCGAGGTCGTGGTCGGCTTCGCCGCCCAGTCGCTGGCCCTGATCTCCGACGCCGCGCACATGCTCACCGACGCCGCCTCGATCGCCCTCGCGCTGGTCGCGATGCGGCTCGCCGCCCGCCCGGCCCGCGGCGGCTACACGTACGGCCTCAAGCGCGCCGAGATCCTCTCCGCGCAGGCCAACGGCGTCACTCTGCTGGTCCTGTCCGCGTGGCTCGGCTACGAGGCGGTCACCCGGCTGATCGAACCGCCGGCCGTCACCGGTTCGCTGGTGCTGGTCACCGCGCTGATCGGCATCGTCGTCAACCTGGCGGCCACGTGGTGCATGTCGAAGGCCAACCGCAGCTCGCTCAACGTCGAAGGCGCCTTCCAGCACGTCCTCACCGACCTGTACGCGTTCATCGCCACCGCCGTCGCCGGCCTCGTCGTCCTGACCACCGGCTTCGCCCGGGCCGACGCGATCGCCTCGCTGATCGTCGTCGCCCTGATGCTCAAGGCGGGCATCGGCCTGGTCCGGGACTCCGGACGGATCTTCCTGGAGGCCGCCCCGGCCGGCATCGACCCGGACGCCGTCGCCGACCGACTGGTCACCGAACCGCTGGTCGAGGAGATCCACGACCTGCACATCTGGGAGATCACCTCCAACCAGCCGGCCCTGTCGGCGCACATCCTGGTCACCCCCGGCGGCGACTGCCACGCCGTCCGGCGCGAACTGCAGAGGCGACTGGCGAAGGAGTACGGGATCACCCACAGCACCCTCCAGGTCGACCACGTCGGCGAGGACGAGGCCGGCGCGCTGCTCCAGATCGCCTCCCCGGGCGACGACCAGTCCGCCGAGCACTGCGCCGACGCACACGGCCCGGTCCACCGCGCGGGACCGCACGAACACTGATCCGTCGGCCCCATGCGGCATGATCGAGGGCGTGACCGCACCGCGACTGATGCTGCTCGACTCCGCCAGCCTCTACTTCCGGGCCTACTTCGGCGTACCGGACACCCTGCGCTCGCCGCAGGGTGAGCCGGTCAACGCCGTCCGCGGCCTGCTGGACTTCATCGCCCGGCTGGTCCACGACCACCGCCCCGACCAGCTGGTCGCCTGCATGGACGCCGACTGGCGCCCGCAGTGGCGGGTGGACCTCGTGCCGTCGTACAAGACCCACCGCGTCGCCGAGGCCGCCGAGGACGGCGAGGAGGAGGTGCCCGACACCCTCGCCCCGCAGGTCCCCGTGATCGAGCAGGTGCTGGACGCGCTCGGCATCGCCCGCGTCGGCTCCCCCGGCTACGAGGCGGACGACGTCATCGGCACTCTCACCGCCAAGGCCACCGGCCCGGTGCAGATCGTCACCGGCGACCGCGACCTGTTCCAACTCGTCGACGACGACCGCGAGATCACCGTCCTCTACCCCGTCAAGGGCATGGGGAACCTCCAGGTGACGAACGACGCCCTACTCCTGGAGAAGTACGGCGTGCGCGGCGCCCAGTACGCCGACATGGCCGCCCTGCGCGGCGACCCGTCCGACGGCCTGCCCGGCGTCAAGGGCATCGGCGAGAAGACCGCCGCCCAGCTCATCAACGAGTACGGCGACCTCCCCGCCATCCGCGCCGCCGCCCTCGACGTCGCCTCCAAGCTCACCCCCGCCCGCCGCCGCAACATCGTCGAGGGCGCCGCCTACCTCGACGTCGCCCCGAAGGTCGTCCGCGTCGCCGACGACGCCCCCCTCCCCCTCTTCGACCCGGCCCTCCCCCACGAGCCCCTCGACCCCATGACCCTCGAAGAACTCTCCACCCGCTGGGGCCTCGGCACCTCCCTGGACCGCATCCTGGAAGCCCTCGCCACCCGCTGAACAACGCCGATGGGGCCCGCACGCCGTGTGGACGTGCGGGCCCGTCCCCAAAAGGTGAGAGTGGGATCGATCCCGCTTATCCGCATGCCGAGTTCACTGTCTGTACAGCAGGAGACGACCCTTGGTCGGCGGCGGGTGTTCCGCGTCGGGGTGGCCGGCTTCCTGCTCGCCTCCCTGGCCTGCGCCGC
>NZ_JBFBDY010000659.1:0-3330 GCF_040683475.1 Kitasatospora sp. NPDC093558
GAGCAGCGAGCCGTGGTCGGCCGGGTCCGGTGCGGCGGCGTTCGGCTGGTAGCCGCCGCCCTCGCCCGCCCGGTCGTACGCCGAGCCGGGCAGCTTGTCGCCGTACCGCTGGTGGACCAGCTGCTGGTACGCGCCCAGCGCCACCCCGTCCGCGCCCACCGAGCGGCGGGCCTCGTCGTCGAGCGGCAGGACCCGGCCGTCGCGCAGCACGTACCACGCGTTGATCTGCGGTTCGCGGAACGCGGTGCCGCCGCTCGCCGCCGCCTTCGCCGCGTAGTCGCTCTCGTCGCCGCCCGAGGCGATGTTGACCACCTTCCAGTCGTCGCCCTCGCGGACGGTCCACACCGAGGCGGTCTGCCCGTCCGCCGCGACCACGGTGCTCGCGGTGAACTCCGCCTTCGCCACGGCGGCGCCCGGGGTGCCGGCCACGAAGGCCGCGTCCAGGGTGTACACCGGCACGGTGTCGCCGGTGAGCCGGGGCGCCTCCGCCGCCGCGGTTTGCGCCTCCTCGGCCGCGCCGACCGTCAGCTGCCCGGTCGGCGGGACGCCCTTGCGGGCGAAGAAGTGGCCGAGCTTGTCGAGCACGGCCGGGCTCTGCACGGCGTCGCGGGCCTTGGCCAGGTCGGCGGCGGCCACCGGCGCGGGCGCGCCGGCCGGGGCCTCGGCGTGCGCGGCCGGGGCGAGGGCCAGCGCGAAGCCGGCTGCGAGCAGGGCGGTGGTGGCGGCCCGGCGGACCTTCGGGATGTCGGTCATGGTCGCCACCTCACGCGCCGATCCGGTAGAGGGAGTGGGTCCACGAGAACGTGTCGTTGTTCACGTAGTACCAGTAGTCCGCCCAGTTGTAGCGGTAGTTGGAGGGCCACGGGTCGCCCCAGTAGACCCAGTTGTTGCCGGTGTCGTACCCGTAGAGGACGTGCATGTGCCCGCCGCCCGAGCTCCACTGGATGCGGGTCTCCACCGGCCGGTTGGCGTCCACCTCGGTCTGCACCGTGTTGTAGCGCAGGTAGCCGGTGACGTACGAGCCGGAGTTGATGCCGATCCAGTCGAGCGCGTTCTGGACGTCGCCGAGCGTGGCCTGGCTGTTGGGGCAGCTGGAGTCGACCGAGCGGCCGAACGCCGCGTTGCAGAACTGGTTCTGGCTGTAGGTGTAGCCGAACCACGTGGCGATGGTGTTCCCGCTCGCCGCCCAGCACCAGTTGGTCTGCTGTTGCTGCTGCATGCTGATGTTGAGCTTCTTGTACGTGCCGGCCAGATCGGCCGTGCTGCCGGGCGCGGCGGCCTGGCGGACCTGGGCGTGCGGGCGGACCGGGGTGGGGGCCCGGTCCGCTCCGGGAGCGGCGGCGGCCGGCGTGGCCGCGGCCGCGGTGAGCGCCGGGCCGAGCACGCCCAGCGCGAGCACCGAGACCGCGCGGCGCAGCCGTATCCGTGGAACTGGCATGGGGGAATGCCTCCTTGCACGAGCAGAGGTAGTGCTGTGTGGGGGCGCGGTCCGGATCGCGCCATGAGCATCGCGCCGTTGACGAAGGCCGGTCAACGGTCGCCGCGGGCACCTCGGGTCAGGTGTGAACGGGCGCGTCCCGGTGTGAACACCGCCCGTGGAACGCCCGCGCGCCACGCCGGGACGGGTGACAAACCGCCACCCTGATGTGAATATTCACGGTCAAATCCTGGGCTCCCCACGCCCGTTCCCCAGGAGGAAGACATGCACCGCAGCGAGCACCCCGATCTCGCCGCCGCGCTGCGCACCGGCCCGTTCCACCTGGCCCTGCGCACCGCCATCACCGCCCGCGGCCTCGCGCTGCACCGCGTCCGGCGCCACCTCGCGCTGCGCGGCGTCCACGTGAGCCTCACCAGCCTCAGCTACTGGCAGCAGGGCCGGCGGCGCCCCGAACGGCCGGAATCGCTCCGTGCCGTCGCCGCCCTGGAGGAGGTGCTCGACCTGCCCGAGCACTCCCTCACCCGGCTGCTCGGCCCGCGCCGCGCCGCCGACGCCCCGCCCGCCGGCCCGCCCGTGCGTCCCTACCGCGACCTCATCACCCCGGCCACGGCCGTCGACGACCTGCTCGCCACCATCGCCGGCCCCCGCGACACCGGTCTGCACACCATCACCCACATCGAGCGGATCCGCATCGGCCCCGACGGCCAGCTCGTCCGCCGCGACTCCCAGCACGCCCTGCGCGCCCACCGCGACGGCATCGACCGCTACCTCGCCCTCTACCAGGGCGACCCCGGCTGCGACATCGCCCGGGTCGGCGTCCGCGCCGAGGAGAACTGCCGCCCGGGCCGCATCCGCCGCGACCAGGCCCACCACCTGCTCGTCGCCGAGCTCCTCCTCGACCGCCGGCTGCGGGCGGGCGACACCCACCTGCTCGGCTACGGCTTCGACGACGCGCCCTCGCCCGAGCCGAGCTGCGAGTACGTCCGCGGCTTCAACTCGGGCGCGGGCCAGTACGTCCTGCAGGTCACCTTCGACCCGGCCGCCCTGCCCGTCCGCTGCCACCGCTTCGCCCTCCACTCGCCGGGCGAAGCACCGTACGAGAGCGAGGAGTTGACGCTGGACGGGCACCACTGCGTGCACCTCGTCGCGACGGCGCTGAACCCGTGCCTGCTCGGGATCCGGTGGGACTGGGAGTGAGCCCCCGCGACGCGCCGCCCCGGCCGCTACGCCGGGAAGTCCACCGCCGGGAAGTCCACCGTCAGGCAGTCCTCCACCGGCCGGTACCCGATCTGCTGGTAGATCGAGTTGCTGACCGGGTTCGCCAGGTCGGTGTAGAGCAGCACCTCCGAGGCGCCCCCGGCGAGGGCGTGGGCCGTGGCGGCCGCGGTGACGGCGCTCCCGTAGCCGCGGCCACGCCGCCCGACGGGGGTGTAGACCGGGCCGATGCGGGACATCCCGGCGACCACCGCGCTGTCGCCGGCCAGCGCGACCGGCTCGCCGCCGTCCTCCCAGAGGTGCAGGCCCCCTGCGGCGATGCGGTCGTCGACGGACCGCGGGATGTTGGGCGCGAGGACGTCGGCCTCGGCCGAGAACTCCTCGTACCAGCGGATCACCAGCTCCCGGTCGGCCGCCGAGGCCTGCCGGGGGCGGCCGGCCGGCGGGCGCGGCGGGCCGGTCAGCTCACCGAGCCGGTAGAGCCGGTGGTTCTCCCGGACGGACTGCCGGCACCCGCTGGTCGCGGTCCACGCGGCGGCGAAGGCACGGACCGCGTCCACCCCGCCGGACACGCCCCCGACCACACTCCCGGCGTCCACGCCCCGGATGGCCCGCGCTTCGACGCCAACGCTCCCCTCGGCGGGCGGTTTTTCCCGGCGCCCGGCGGCGGATTTGAG
>NZ_JBFBDY010000660.1:0-3328 GCF_040683475.1 Kitasatospora sp. NPDC093558
AGCTGCGGGAGCGAAGTCCCCCGCGTCCAGTAGCCGCCGGAACGAAATCGTCCACGCCCGGACCGGCCGGGTTTTCCGTAACACCGCTGGACGCGTAGCCTCTGCGCGGGTGCGCGGACGAGGGCGCCGCACCGACGGGGCGGATGGTGAAGATGATCGAGTCGTTGTCCTTCGACAGCGCGAGCGTGGAGGCCACGCAGGAGTTCCTCTCCACCGCCTACACGCCGATGCGCATCGCCAAGTCCGTGGAGGACGCCAGGGCGCGCATCAGCCGCCGCGCCGTCGGCGAGCTCACCGTGGACCGGCTCTCCTTCGGGTACGACCTGGCCTACAACGCCGACAGCCTCGGCCGGGTGTGCCTGATCAGCCTGCACGCCGGCACGCTCACCGACCGGACCGACGCCACCTCGGCCACGCTGCGCAAGGCGATCGCGTTCATCGAGACGAACGCCGAGCGCGAGATCACGCTCGCGGACATCGCCGCCGCCGCCTTCGTCACGCCGAGGGCGCTCCAGTACGCCTTCCGCCGCCACCTGGACACCACCCCGCTCGCCCACCTCCGCCGCGTGCGCCTGGACGCGGCCCACCGCGACCTCCTGGCCGCCGACCCGGGCGCCACGACCGTCACCGAGATCGCAATGCGCTGGGGCTTCGCGCACCCCGGCCACTTCGCCGGCCTCTACCGCGACGCCTACCGCCGCACCCCGAGCGACACCCTGCGCCTGCGCGTCTGACCCCCCGAACCGTCAGGCGACCGGCCCACCCCCGCGCGCGCCCGCACGACCGGCCTGGTGAGCTGTCCTGGGAACCCGCCACCCCGAGGGAGGACCCCCGTGCCGGACCCGACGACGTCCTACACCGACCTGCGCGCCCTGGTGATCAACTGCACCCTCAAGCGCTCCCCGGAACGCAGCCACACCCAGGGCCTCATCGACGTCAGCACCGGCATCCTGCAACGCCAGGGCGTCGAGGTCGAAGTCCTGCGAGCCGTCGACCTCGACATCGCGACGGGCGTCTGGCCGGACATGACCGAACACGGCTGGGAAACCGACGACTGGCCGGTCATCTACTCCCAGGTGATGGCCGCCGACATCCTGACCCTCGCCGGCCCGATCTGGCTGGGCGACAACTCCTCGGTGATGAAGAAGGTCATCGAGCGCCTCTACGCCTGCTCGTCGATCCTCAACTCCGAAGGCCAGTACGCCTACTACGGCCGCGTCGGCGGCTGCCTGATCACCGGCAACGAGGACGGCGCGAAGCACTGCGCGATGAACGTCCTCTACAGCCTCCAGCACCTCGGCTACACCATCCCGCCCCAGGCCGACGCGGGTTGGGTCGGCGAGGCCGGCCCCGGCCCGTCCTACCTGGACCCGGGGTCGGGCGGCCCGCAGAACGACTTCACGAACCGCAACACGACGTTCATGACGTGGAACCAGCTCCACCTGGCCCGCATGCTCAAGGACGCCGGCGGCATCCCGGCCCACGGCAACCAGCGCTCCGAATGGGACGCCGGCTGCCGCTTCGACTTCGAGAACCCCGAACACCGCTGAGCGGGCCCGCCTCCCCACCCGTGCCCGACCGCTTGGCCGCGCTCGTACCCGAGCACCGCGAACGGAGAGCACGTGACCAGAAGCTGTCCGGGGCATCCTGCGCCCGGCCGAACTGGCGCTGCGCGGCATGCCGGTGACGTGCTCCGCCTGCCGGGCCCGCCGGGACTGGCTGCTGCTCAACCACCGCCGCGACGTGTGGGTGTGCTGCCGCTGCGCCAGGGAGAGCTGGCACAGGCGATAGAGGAGGGGCTCGCCGCCCACCGGGAGGGTCAGTCGGATTGACCGCGGCTGGGCGGGCGCTCGGAACGAGGGGCGGGGCGCAGTAGCCCTCGCCGATACCCTCCCGCGTGCGGAGGCGGTCCGCCCGGCAGGCTCCTGTGCCATCCTGTTCTTCGAACGGAGGAGGGGTAATGGGGGGTCACCACCTGACCGTGGGTGTGGAGTTGGCCGATGAGACCGGCGGCGTCGACGCGGCCGCGCGGGACATCGAGTACCTGTTGGAGGAGCTGGAGCAGCTCGATCTGCCAAAGCTGGGTTACGCGCCGGCCGGCGCGGCCCCGAAGGGGACCCGGGCAGGCGACCTCCTCTCACACACCTCGCTGATCGTCGGCCTGGCCGGCGCACCGGCGCTCACCGCGCTGGTCGCCGTCGTACAGAGCTGGCTGTCCAGGCGCGGCTGCGGAACGGTGACGGTCCGGATCGGTGCGGACGAGCTGCAGCTCACCGCCGCCACCCGGGCCGAACAGCGCCGCCTGGTCGAGCTGTTCGTCGAGGCCCACACGACGGCGGGTGATGACCCCTGTCCGGTACCGGGTGACGAGGACTCTTCGATGCCGGCCGGCGATGACCGCACGACGCCGGGCGACGATGACTAGGCGCGCCCTGATCATCGTCAACCAGCACTACGAGGACCCCGGGTTCGACGAGTTGCCGGGAGCCACGGCGGATGCCGAGCAACTGGGCGCCGTGCTCGCGGACCCGGCGGTCGGCGGCTACGAGGTCGAGGTGGTCTCCGAGGGCACGGCGCTCACTTGGCGCAAGGCGATCCAGCGGTTCTTCACCTCGGCCGACCCGCAGGACACGCTGGTGCTGCATCTGTCCTGTCACGGTCGCAAGGACGGTCGCAACCGACTGCACTTCGCCGCCTCCGACACGTCCATCGAATTGCTGGAGGCGACGGCGGTGGGGGCGGAGTTCCTGGCCGACCAGATGCGGCACAGCCGTTGCCGGCACATCGTCACCTTCCTGGACTGCTGCTACAGCGGGGCCTTCACCAGAGGTGTGCGGACCCGCGCCGCCGACCGGGAGGTCGACGTGCGCGCGCAGCTTCGCGGCCGGGCGCAGGTCGTGATCACCTCGGCGACCGCGCTGCAGTACAGCCACGAGAACGAGGCCCGCAGCCGGGCGGGCGCGGAGCCGTCGGTCTTCACGGCCGCCGTGGTCGAGGGGCTGCGGGACGGTGCCGCCGACCTGGACCAGGACGGCGAGGTGAGCGCCGACGAGCTCTACGTCTTCGTCCACGACCGGGTCCGGGCCCAGTTACCGGACCAAACGCCGACCTGGAGCGCGGACGGTGCCGAGGGTCGGCTCGTGGTTGCCCGCAACCCGTCGTACGGGCGCCCGCCCGGGTACCAGGTGGTGCACGTCGCCGAGGACCGGGCCTGGGGCGAGTGGATCGCCGCCGTACTGGCCGGCGCCGGGCTGCGGGTGACGCGCCGCGAGCTCACACCGCAGGGCCCGAGCGGCTCGGACGCGCCGACCGGCGCCGCGGAGCCTGG
>NZ_JBFBDY010000661.1:0-3324 GCF_040683475.1 Kitasatospora sp. NPDC093558
GCAGCGACCAGTTCTGGTACGGCTGGCCATTCGGCTGCTGGAGCTCCAGCAGCCAACCACCGTAGTACCAGCGGTCGCTGGCCCCGAGCACCAGCGAGCTGCCGGCCGCGGTCAGGCTGAACCCGCCGCCGGAGGCGGTGAGCTGCCACTTCTGGGCGGCGTCCTCGGAGCACGGCCGCTGGGCGACGTACTGGCCGGCGACCGGATCGCCGCCCAGCTGCAGGCACTTGTCGGAGCGGACGGACTTGATCCGCACCGCGCCGTCGCCCGCGTCCTCGAACGACCACTTCTGGTTGGCGTAGCCGGTGCGCTGGTAGGCGATCGCGACGGTGCCGTCGTTCATCGAGCTGCCCCACAGGTCGGCGGCCTGGCCGGTGAGGCCGTTGACCATCGTGTAGTGGGTGCCGGGCTGCGGGCGCCCGGCGTCGGCGGCGGTGCGGAAGGTGACGGTGCGGCCCGGCTTGCCGACGGACCCGGCGGCGTCGCGGACGGCGACCGCGACGCTGTACGAGGTGCCGGGGGCGAGGCGGACGAGGCCGACGACGGTGGCGCGGACGGTGCCGATGCTCTGGCCGCCGAGCAGGACGTCGTAACCGGCCGCGTTCGCGACGGCGGGCCAGCTCAACATGACCGAGTTCTGGGTGATCTGACTGGCCGTCACATCAGGTGAGCCGGTCCCTGTGGTGGGCGTGGCGGTCGGGCTCGGCGTCGTGGTCGGGGTACCGGTCGCCGTCGGGGACGTGGTCGCGGTCGGGGACGACGTCGCGGTCGGGGACGACGTCGCGGTCGGCGAAGCGGTCGCGGTCGGGGAAGCAGTCGGGGACGGCGACGCGGTGCGGGTCGGCGAAGCGGTCGGGGACGGCGTCGCGGTGGCGGTCGGGGACGGCGTCGGGCCGGGACCGGTGCCGCCGCCCGCGATCAGGAAGCGGTTGTTGGCGACGTTCCAGTGCGACGAGAGGTAGCTGCCCGGCTTCGGGTCGGTGCTGTAGTAGTCGTCGTGCGTGCAGTCGAGCCGGTCGTAGTGCGAACGGTCCGGGCAGACCACCTTCATCTGCGGGTAGTACGGGTAGTCCGAGTAGCACATCAGGTCGTAGTCGTAGACGCAGTGGCCGCCCTTGCTGGTGCTCGGCGCGCTGTTGTTCACCGCGCCCAGGTTGTGGCCGAGTTCGTGCGCCGCGGTGTGCCCGCCCCAGCAGCCGGAGTCCGTCCGGCCGTACGAGGGGCCGAAGTTGCTGAGGTTGTCCTGGCCGGGGCGCTCGTCGCCGGCGAAGGTGCCGATGCCGCAGTACACCTTGGCATCGGTGAACATCATGTACTTGCGGTCCTTGCGGTTGAACCCCTGCGCGGCGATGGCGTTGTTGCTCGCGTTGAAGTCCTGGATCGCGGCGTCGGAGACCTGCACGTTCAGCACGGAGGCGGAGCAGTCGGAGTCGGTGACGAAGCGGACGTGCCGCGCGCCGCCGGTCTCCTGGGCGCTCGCGTTGTAGATGACGTCGACGTCGGCGGCCCACTTCTTGAAGGAGGCCAGGTACTGGGCGTAACGGTCGTTGCCGGGGCCGTGGACGTACACCACCTGGATGCGGTTGCCGCTGCTGCCGTCGCCCTCGCAGACCACGGACGAACCGCCGGACGCGGCCGGGGTGCTCTGCTGCGGGGCACCGGCCGGGTCGCCGAGCAGCGCCTTCTGGCCGGCGTCGAGAACCGGCGCGGCGCCCTTCAACAGGTCGGCGGCGGACGGGGGCTGGGCGTTCGCGGACGGGGTGAGCACCGGCGCCTGGGCGGCCGCGGCGGCCACCGGCGCGACGTCCTTGTGGATGTCGACGTCCTTCGGCGGGGCGTCCGGGCCGTGGCTGCACAGCTGGCCGCCGGCGACCTGCAGCGAGCCGGCGCAGCGGTCGCCGTTGGGCAGGCTCAGACCGGCGTAGACCAGGCCGCGGTCGGGCTGGTCCTTGGGTATCTCCTTGAGCGGGGCCGCCTTCTGGTCGCGCTTGGGCGCCGGGGCCTGGGTCGCGCCCTCGGCCGTCCCGGTCTCGCCGCTGCCGTCGTCGGACACCACGCCCGCCTGGTTGCCCAGGGCCGGACCGTCCGCCGACACCGTGGCGTTGCTGCGGCTGCTCGCCGGTTCGAGTGCGGTCGAGATGCCGAGTGCGCCCGCGACCAGACCGGCGGCGACCGCCGCGGCGATCAGCGTCGTCCTGCGGGTGAACCGCCTGCGCCTGCGTCGACGGAGCTCCGTGCTGCGGTGTCCCATCGCGTTCCTTTCCTCGTGCGACGGCCCGCGCCCCTGTGGTGACGGGCGCCGGGCCTTCCGACACTTGGGAGACCGGATGGGACGGGTGGGAATAACAGAAACTTCTTTCGAAAATGTTTGAGGCGCGTGAACGGGCTGTGGTTTGAGTGCGCATCACCCCGCATCACCCCGCATCACCGCGCACCGGAGCGCGTCAGGCGGCGCGCGTGGCCCGCAGGCCGGCCACCGCCGGCCCCGGCCGGGTGCCCCGGCCGCAGCGCAGGCGGGCGAGGGCGGCGGCCAGCGCCGCCGGGTCGGCCGCGAGCCAGAGCCGCAGGGCGGCGGACAGCGCGGCGCTCGCCGGGCCCGCCGAAGGGCCGCCCGTCCGGGAGAGGCGCTCGCCCAGCAGCGGCAGGAGGTCGGCGACCGGCGCGGGCAGCCAGAGCGTCACGGCGCAGGGCGCGGGCCGGGCGAGCACGCGCCGCAGGCGGAGGACGGCCGCGTCACCGTCCAGGGCGGGGATGACATCCAGCAGGCCGTCCACCGCGACCTCGGAGACGTCACCGCCGCGGTCGCGCGCCAGGGAGCGCAGCAGGGCCCGTTCGGCGGCGCCGATCCGGACGGTCAGCATGACCTCGTCCTCGCAGTCCATGGCTCCCAGTTCCCGTCTCTTGGCGTCGGACCGGTTCGGTGGCGGAACGGCGTGCGGGGGTCTCCTTCCCCCCGGCCGTCCCGCCCTCACCTCCCGGCCCGCAACTTCGTGTCCACACCGTGCGGATCACACCGGCCCACCGCACCGGGCGTCCCTCGACCGCCGTCCTCAGTCTCCGGCCCTCAGTCTCCGGCCCTCAGCCGTGTCCCTCAGCCGCCGTCCGGCACCGGCGTGATCAGGCCGTAGTGGCCGTCGTAGCGGCGGTACAGCACCCGGCCGCGGCCGTCGCCGGGGTCGGCGTGGAAGACGAAGGGCCGCCCGGTGAGCCACAGTTGCCGGGCCGCCTGGCGGAGGTCGAGGCACGGCACGGGCTCCGGGTGCTCGCCGAGTCCGGCGAGTTTGTCCAGCTCGCCGAGCTCTCCGCGCCGGCGGTACCCGCCCC
>NZ_JBFBDY010000662.1:0-3324 GCF_040683475.1 Kitasatospora sp. NPDC093558
CCCGGCGTCGCGCGCCCTACTTGTCCGTGAGCGTGCCCAGGATCAGCAGGTCCGACGGGAGGTACGCCTTCGAGAAGGTGAACCGGTTCTTGGCAGGGAAGAGCAGGTTCTGGAGCGCGAAGGTCGAGGCCGGCTGGAAGGTGACCTTCTTCAGGGCCGCGTCGATCTTGTCGGGCAGCAGGCGCTTCATCTCCTTGGCGAGGTGCGCCTTGATCTGCTCCGCACCGCTGGCACACGGACCGTCGCCGTGGTGGCTGGTGGTGACGACGGTCGGCGTGACCTTGGTGGTGGTGAACTTGAGAACGGGGTTGCCCTTCTCGGTGACCACCTTCACCTCGTACCAGGCGTCGGCGTTCATGCTGATGGAGATGTGGCCTTCCTTGTTGGTCTTGTCGCAGTTGTTGTTGAGACACCCCCAGTACTCGAAGTCGAGCCGGTGGTCCTTCATCCGGAGCTCCGCCTTGACGGCCGTCCCGGACTTGGTGCCGGTGAAGGAGAGGCCGCTCATGTCGATGTCGGCCCTGTCCCTGTTGCCCTGATCGAACCGGAAGCCGTAGCGGATCAGGCCTTCCGTCGTGGACTTGGAGACGTCCGGCCACTTGATCTTGACCGCGATCTGCCCGGTGGCGGCGGTCCGCCAGGCCTTGTTGACCGCGCCCGGGTCGCTGGGCCTGGCGCCCAGTTCGGCCGCGGCGGCGTTGATCCCGGGGGTGATGATGTCCCGGTGGATGATCTTGCTGTTGATCATCAGGGTCGCGTCGTAGCCGTCCGGGACCGGCTCGTTGAGCAGCAGCGAGACGTCCGTCGGCATCGCACCGTTCGTCCTGATGAACAGCTGCAGGAGGTCCTTCTTGGCGTTGGTGATGCGGGTGCGGACCTTGAACGCGGTCGGCTTGAGCCCCTCCAGCACGGCGTAGTCACCGAGGCTGATGCTGTTGATGTGGTACGAGATGCCCTTCTGCGCGATGGCGTCCTTGAGCGGCTTGTCCAGCCCGGGGTGGTGGTCCTTGGTGCCGATGTACTTGGCCTGGAAGTCCCCCTTCCCGAGCTCCAGCGACACCGCCAGGGTCTTGTTGCCGCGGGAGTCCACCCTGCCGGAGACCACGGACAGCGGGATGGTGCTGATGACCAGGGGCTTCTTCTTCAGATCGAGCTGTTTCGGGGACTTCCACGTGAAGTCCTCCCGCCGGTAGGTGTCCTTCCTGTGGTCCCAGTCCTCCTTCACCTTCTTCGACCCGGCGATGGTCGTGCCCTTCTCGATCAGCTGCGTCAGCTTGACGTGTCCGGTTTGACCCTCGATGAACTGCATCTCGGGCTTGCCGAGCTGGATGCGCACCTGGAGCGCCCCGGCGAGGTAGTAGTCGCCCTCGCCCGGGACCTTCTCCCCGGTGAAGCCCTCGAAGACGACTTCCGTGCTGCCGCCGGGATTCTGCTCCTTGTAGATCTTCTGCAGGATCCGGTTGACCTTCTCGCGGTTCATGGTGAGGACGGCGTCCCAGCCGTTGAGTGCGCTGCCGGCGTTGTACATCGCCTCGACCAGGTCCGCCTCGCTGCTCGCGGCGGCCCGGGGTTCCTGCGGCACGCCGTCGGCCAGGGCCGGCGTGAAGTGCCCCTTCCACTGGGCCTCCAGGTGGAAGTCCAGCTCGATGCCGACGGTCGGCCCCTCGAACTCCAGCCCCTCGTTTCCCTTCTTCGGCAGGCCGATCTTCCAGTCGCTGAACGGGGTAACGCGCGAGATCCGCTTGTCGAACGAGCCCTCGCCGTCGCCGAAGGTGGGCTTGCCGGTCGCCCGCTCATAGACGTACGGGCCGAACTTGCGCTCGGCGGTGGTGAAGGTCAGCTGCCGGTGGTCCGTCGTACGGTCGTGGAACGGGCTGCCGCCATACGTCAGGGCGATGACGTACGTGCCCTCGCCCTTCTTGCGGACGCCGGTGAGCCGGGCGACGACCCGGTGGGCTCGGACCATCGCGTAGTCCTGGAACTGCGCGGCGTCGGCGGGGATCCGGACCACCACCTGGCCATCCACCAGCCGCTCGACGGGCACCTCGGCGATGCGGTACGTGATGGGCTTGGGGAGCCTCTGCGGCGGCGGCTGGAGCCGCGTGATCCCGTGGATGATGTTGTGCTGCTGCTGGGCCATCACGTCGAGCAGTTCGGTGAGCCCGAAGGTGCCGATCGCCGTGGGGGTGCCGAGGTACTGGTACTGGACGGCGCCGTCCTGGAGCAGGAGGGTGCGGCCGAGGGCGGCGAGGGTCTGCTTGAGCTCGAACTCCGCGGCGCCGGTCAGCCCGATGAGGTCGAGGCCGTCGGTCTCCGGCGGCTTGGTCGAACCGAGGTTGAGCTTGACGACGAGGCTCTCCAGCCGCTTCTTCTGCCGCTCGTTGAGCCCGTTGTTGACGAGGGCGACGTCGATCTCCTGGCGCAGCTGGGTCAGCCGGGCGGCGGCCTCCACCCACGCCTTGCCGCGCACGGCCAGGATGGCGAAGGCGGCGTGCAGCGGTTGACGCAGCTTGCGCAGGTCGTCGTCGCCGTTGAGGGCTTCGAGGGCGGCGTCGAACCCGGCGGCGAAGACGTCCCACTCGTGGGTGGCGGGCATCTCCAGCTTGCCGTTGACCTTGGCGAGCGCGTCCTGGAGCTTCTTGACGTTCTCCGCGGTGCCGTAGAGGTTGCCGGCGATCTCACCGATCGCCTTGAGCACCTCCACCAGCTGCTTGAGCTTCTCGGCCGTCTTCGCGAACTCCTGGACGGCACCGGGAGCGCCGGCCGGATTGGCGATCGACCCGCCCACGGCGAAGAGGACCTTGGCCGAGTCGACGCCGAACTTGACCCACTTCCACTTCACCTCCTCGCCGAGCCGCTGCTTCAGCGCGTCGATCTGGCCGTTGACGACGAGCATCTGGCCCTCGACCTCGGCGCGCAGCTGCTCCACGCGCTGGGCGGCGCCCGCGTACTCGGTCTGCCGCTGCTTGAGGATGCGCTGGTGCTCCCTGGTGACGTCGCCCTGGTGCTCCTGGAGCTTGCGGAGGTACTCGCTGAGGAGGCGGCCGGTCTGCTTGATGTTGTCGTTGATCTGCTGCTGGTTGTTGGCGTTCAGTTCCTGGGCCTTACGGACCGCGAGCTGACCTTGCAGGTCGCGGAGGTCCTGGCGGACGAGCTCGGCCTTCTTCAGCAGCGTGTCGACGAGCTTGGTGTAGGACTCGTAGGTGAGGTACGGCACTTCGACGGCAGTGACGTCCATCCCGCAGGCGGCTCTGGCGAGGTAGAGCGCGCGGGTGCGCAGGGTGAGGAGCTCCGGCTCCTTGGCGCTCTCGGGGACGAGCCCGG
>NZ_JBFBDY010000663.1:0-3307 GCF_040683475.1 Kitasatospora sp. NPDC093558
GATAGCGGGACCACGGCCGCCCCCTCACCACCAGCGGCGTCAGTCGCCGCTCCCGCTCCCGAGTCCGCGGTCGGGCTTGCTCATGTCGCCGGTCCTGGGCGTGCCGTCGGCGAGCCCGTAGCGCAGGTACACGGTGCCCTGCGGGCCGGCGACCGGCGGTTCGAGGAGTGTGAGGTTCGTGGGCACCGCGCCGCCGTCGAAGACCTTCTTGCCGACGCCGAGCACGATGGGGTGCACCCAGAGGTCGAGGCGGTCGAAGAGCTTCTCCCGCAGGAGGGTCTGCACCAGGTCCAGGCTTCCGACGACCTTGATGTTCTCGTGCCGCTCGCGGATCTCGCGCACCGCGGCGGCCAGGTCGGGGCCGAGCTGCGTGGAGCCGTCCCAGGGGAGGTCGGGCTTGCCGCGGGAGGCCACGTACTTGGGGACGCGGTTGAAGAGCTCGGCGATCTCGCCTTCCTTCTGGTGCGGCCAGTAGGCGGCGAAGATGTCGTACGTGCGCCGCCCGAGCAGCAGGGCGTCGGTGCCCTCGTACGCGGCGCCGATCTGCGCGCCGGTGACCTCGTTCAGCAGGGGGGCCTGCCAGCCGCCGAACGGGAACCCCGCCGGGTCCTCGTCGGGGCCGCCGGGTGCCTGTGCGACGAGGTCGAGGGTCGTGAACAGCTCGATGTGGATGAGGCCCATTGCCTTGCTCCCGATGAGTCGGTTGTTCCGGATTCTCCGGTCGGTCGGGATGTAGACCTGCGGGCGCCGGAAAACTCATCGCTGCGGCGGCACCCGATTTTTTCCGTCCCGCCCCGGGACGCCGCACCGGCACTCCCACTCACGATAGGTCACAAGCCGCGCCCCGACCGGACGACCGCCGCACCCCCCGGGGTCACAGCGAGTAGCCGCTGGGCCGCATGGTGGTCGCCAGCCCCAGGGCCGCGCGGACGGCCTCGTCCGGGTCCATGCTCGCGTGATCGGCCTCGCGGGCGGCGGCCATCCGGCGGTGGATCCCGGTGCGGGTGTCCTCGGCGGCCGCGGCCTGCCAGGCGGCCACGGCCTTGCGGTGCTGGTCGAGTACGACGGCGAACTGCTGCTCGGCCCCGGCCGGCGCGCCGATCTTCTGCAGCTCGTCCACCGCGTGCTGCTCGGCCGCCGCCATCTCCTTCGCCCAGGCGGTCAGGTGGTCGTCGGTCGATTCCCTGGCGTCCAGGCCGTCCGCGGAGATGCTGTCGTACAGGCGGACGGCGTCCAGGTAGCGGCGTTGCCCGGCGGTCAGGCGGGAGGGGTCGGCGCGCAGCGGGCCGGTGAGCAGGATGTTCGGGCCCAGGTAGAGGCAGGTCGCGACGGGGTGCTCGGAGAGGTCCTGGTGCCTCGGGGGGAGGGTGACGAACTTGGCGTTGGGCGGGAGGGCCCAGAAATCGGGGTTGTAGTCCGCGAAGGGCTCCCGGCACGCCGCCATCGAGGCGGAGGCCGCGTCGTCGTAGCGCAGCCGGCCGGTGTCGAGCGCGGCCTGGGCGACCACCTCGCCGCGGTGCGTCCCGGTGCACGAGACGGGCACCACGTCACGGATGAGCCCGTCCGAGGCATCGCGATGGGCCTGGAGGTACGCCGCGGACGGGTACTGGAAGCAACGGCCCGGCGCGAGCGAGGTGAGCGCCACCGGACGCCCGCGCTCATCCGCCCGCGAGACGAGTACGGCGCCCAGCACGGCGGCCAGCACCACGCCGCCCACGACCCCGATCCCGATACCGATCCACCTCCGCCTGCGCGGGCCGCTCACCCCAGCCCGCTTCGGCCGGGCCGCATCCGCCACGACGTCCGAGAGCGGGGACGGCTCATCCGGAACTGACACGCGAACTCCCCTCCACCGAGGTCACCCGACGAACCCGGGCGACAGGACCGCGTGACCCTACCTCAGCAGGCAGCCGCCGCCATGATCCACCCCGGGAGAAAGCTCCAGCTCAGCGCAGGGACAGCATCCCGGCACGAGCTCCTCCCCGGGGCCGGGCGAGGGCGCCGGGCACCGCACCGCAGCGCCTCCGAAGGCCTGGATAGGGTGTGCAAGACCATCTGTGCCCCCGCACACCGTTCCAGGCCCCTCGTCACGTCGAGGCGCCTGCCGTCCCCCTCGGCCCGGAGCCTTCCAGAACATGTCTAGTACCTCGCGCAGGCGGCCCGCCGTCCTGGCCAGTCCCCCTCTGTCGGAAGCCCTCGGGCGGAAGAACGGGTTCGGGCTGCTCCGCCTGGTCCTCGCCTCCTCGGTGATCTTCGCGCACGCGATGCCGCTCGGCCTGGGCAAGCCCGGCCTCGGCCAGCTCGCGTCGCGGGGCCAGACCGACGTCGGCGAGATCGCGGTCGCCGGCTTCTTCGTGCTGTCCGGCCTGCTGATCACGCGCAGCGGCATGCGCCTGTCGACGGGCCGCTACCTCTGGAACCGGGGGATCCGCCTGCTGCCCGGGCTCTGGGTCTGCATGCTGCTCACCGCGTTCGTCATAGCCCCGGTGGTGGCCTACCACCAGGGCCGGCTGCACGGGTTCTGGTCCCACCCGCAGGGCCCGTTCCAGTACATCGAGGCGAACTGGGCGATCGGCGTCAACCAGTGGGGCATCTCCGGCCTGCTGGACCACAACCCGCACCCCGGCGCCTTCAACGGCTCGATCTGGTCGCTCGCCCTGGAAGTCCTCTGCTACCTGGTGGTCGCCCTGTTCGCCGCGGCCGGCATCCTGCGGCGCGCGCGCTGGGCCGTGCTGCTCCTGGTCGTCGGGCTGTACGCGTTCATGTTCTCCCTGGCCGTGGACTACCACCACCTCCAGGCGCCGATGTACGCGAAGACCGGCCTGACCGCCTGGACGCTGCCCTTCCTCGGCTGGATCCCGATGGAGCAGCTCCTCCCGGTGGGCTTCATGTTCGCCCTGGGCGCCCTCGCCGAGCTGTACCGCACCAAGCTGCCGATCAACGACCTCGCCGGCGTCGCGGCCCTCGCGCTGTTCCTCGCCAGCTGCCGGTACGGCGCGTTCACCGTCGTCGGACTGCCCGCCTTCGCCTACGGCCTCATCTGGCTGGCCGCCCGCATGCCCGGCCCGCTGACGAAGGTCGGCACCAAGGTCGACCTGTCGTACGGCATCTACATCTACGCCTTCCCGATCCAGCAGTGCCTGACCCTGTGGCAGGTGAACCGCCACGGCTACACCGTCTACTGCACGGTGTCGCTGATCCTCGCCGCCGCCGCGGCGTTCCTCTCCTGGCACCTGGTGGAGAAGCCGTCCCTGAAGCTCAAGGACCTCGGGCTGCGCCGCCCGCCGCGCCCCGCCCCGGCGGGGAC
>NZ_JBFBDY010000664.1:0-3305 GCF_040683475.1 Kitasatospora sp. NPDC093558
CCCGGCGCTTCGGCGCCGAGTGGGACAAGCACGTCCGCACGGTGATGTCCTGGCCGGCGTCCGAGACCGTGTGGGGCGACCAGCTGCCGGACGTCCGGCGGGACGTCGCCGGGCTGGCCCAGGCGATCGCGGCCCGCGAGCCGGTCGTCATGATGGCCCGCCCCGAGCAGAAGGACGCCGCGCAGAAGGCGTGCGGCTCGGCGGTCGAGGTCGTGCCGATCGCCGTCGACGACCTGTGGGCCCGCGACACCCTGCCGGTGTTCGTCGAGGAGGGCGGCAAGGTCAAGGGCGTCGACTTCAACTTCAACGGCTGGGGCGGCAAGCAGCAGCGCGGCAACGACTCCAAGGTCGCCCGCACCGTCCTCGCCAAGTACGGCGTCGAGCGGATCGAGACCAGGCTGGTGGCCGAGGGCGGCTCGTTCGAGACCGACGGGCAGGGCACGCTGCTGGTCACCGAGAGCTCGGTGGTGAACGACAACCGCAACCCCGGCATGTCCCGCGACCAGGTCGAGGCCGAGCTCAGGAAGGTCCTCGGTGTGACGAAGGTGATCTGGCTGGCCGGCGTCAAGGGCAAGGACATCACCGACGCCCACGTCGACTGCCTGGCCCGCTTTGTCGCCCCCGGCGTGATCCTGCTCGACAAGTCCTTCCCCGGCACCCCGGCGGACGTGTGGTCCCGCTCGGCCGACCAGGCGCGCTCCGTCCTCGCCCAGGCCACCGACGCGACCGGGAAGAAGGTCCAGGTCGTGGAGCTCCAGCAGCCCGACCCCGACAAGATCACCGGGCGCGGCGACGCCTTCGTCTCCTCGTACATGAACTTCTACGTCGGCTCGAAGGGCGTCTACCTGCCGAAGTTCGGCGACGACCGGGCCGACGAACGCGCGCAGCAGACCATGAAGCAGTACTTCCCCGGCCGCGAGATCGTCCCCGTGAAGATCGACGCGATCGCCGCGGGCGGCGGCGGCATCCACTGCGCCACGCACGACATCCCGGCCGTCGGCTGACGCGGTCCGGCACCGTCAAGCCGGGCCCGGCTCACCTGCGGGGGCAACCCCGCGGGTGGCCGGGTCCTCGTCCTCGCACTGCCGACGCCCTAAGCCGGCGCGGCCTCCTCGGCGTCCAGGCGCTTGCGGTGCTCGACCCGGGTGCCGGCGACGACCGTCACGGTCAGGCTGGCCGCGATGATCCCTTCGGCCCAGAAGAAGGCGACGTAGTCGATGAGCGAGCCGATCGGCGGCGATCCGGGAGCGGCGTTGCGCATGCCGATCAGGGCGAAGAGGGTCGCGGCCATCCAGCCGAGCGAGGGCCAGACCAGGCCCTGCCGGCTGCGGTAGAGCACCTCGGCGCCGGCCATGACAGCCAGGGCGAGGGCCCACATCGCGGCGATCATGAACCACGCGAGGATGAAGGTGCTGCGGGCCCGGCTGACCCTCCCGTCCAGTTCGACCACCCCGGCTCCGTACGGGGTGCTGGTGGGGCGGACGAAGAAGAACGGGTCGGCGTCGACGAAGACGACGCCGACGGGTACGGCGCTCGAACCGTCCGTCGCCGAGAACGCCACCGAGAAGTGGTACCGGTCGAAGGGGTAGTCGCTCTCGGTGCCGTCGTACAGGTTGGCCTGCACGGGCTGGGGCGGCGCCTCCTCGCCGGGCGTGGCCCGCAGGTCGGTCCTGGTCGTGGAGCGGACGGTGATGTCGATCCGACGGGTGAAGGCCGGCGACTCCGGCCCCTGGGCGAGGCTGCCGTGCGGGACGGGCGAGACGTAGAGGGTGAGTTGGCCGGTGCCGGGGTCGATGTCCTGGGACGTGACGTCGAGTTCGACCCAGTCGCCCGCGGCGGGGAGGGCGAGCTCGTGGGTCTGCTGGCGGGTGTTGCGCTCGTTGAGGTAGAGGGCGATGCCGGCCGAGCACAGGACGGCCAGGATCAGCAGGACGAGTGCGAAGCGGTTGCCGCGCAGCCGGGCGGGCACCCTCACGAATGGCAGGCTCACGACGGGGAGGCCCCGGTGGTGGCGGGCTGCTGCTGGGTGGCGCAGTGGATGCCCCCGCCGCCGCCCGCGATGTGGTGGATGGACACCTGGGTGACCTTCCGCCCCGGGTGGAGGTCGCCGATGATCCGGGCCGCGTTGTCGTCGGCGGACTGGTCGCCGAAGCGCGGCACGATGACGCCGCCGTTGCACACGTAGTAGTTGATGTAGGTGGCGAGGAAGCTCTTGCCCGAGCCCTGGATCAAGTCGAAGTCGGGCTCCGGGAGTTCGACTACCTTGAGGGTCCGCCCCATCGCGTCGGTCGCCGACTTGAGCACCTCCAGGGCCTGGTCGGAGGCCGTGCTCCAGATGTCCGGCGGGGTGTCGGCGGCCGGGCGGTGGAGCACGGCGGTGCCGGGTTCGGCGAAGCGGGCGAGGGCGTCGATGTGGCAGTCGGTGATGTCCTGGCCGGCGACGCCCTTGAACCACAGCACCTTCCGGACGCCGAGCAGGTCCTTGAAGCTCGCCTCGATCTGGTCGCGGGTCTTGCCGGGGTTGCGGTTGTCGTTCACCCACGAGCTCTCGGTGGCCATCAGCGTGCCCTCGCCGTCCACCTCGATCGCCCCGCCCTCCCCCGTGATCGGGGCCTGGATGCGGGTGATGCCGTAGTGGGCGAGGAGGTTGCGGGCGACCTGGGCGTCGTTGGCGTGGGTCTGCTTGTTGCCCCAGCCGTTGAAGTTGAAGTCGACCCCGGCGAGGCCCTGCGGGCCGGTGACGAAGGTCGGGCCGGTGTCCCGGGCCCACAGGTCGTCGACCATCAGCTCGATCACCTCGACCGAGGAGCCGACCGCCTGCCGGGCCTGGTCGGCCTGGTCGGGGCGGGCCATCAGCACCACCGGCTCGAAGCCGGCGATGGCCTGGGCGAGCCCGGCGATGTCCTGGCGCACGCCCGGGAGCTGGTCGCCCCACACCTCCTCCAGGGCCGGCCAGGCCATGAACGTGCGGGTGTGCGGACGCGACTCGGCGGGCATCGCCCAGCTGCCGCCGCTCTCCGGCGCGCCCGAGGGGCTGCCCGACGGCGCCGGGCCGGACGGCTCTCCCCCGCCGTCGGAGGAGCAGCCGTCGGTGAGGGCCAGCGCGGCGAGCGCGGCCCCGGAACGCAGGAGCGAGCGGCGGGACGGCCGGGGGTGAGCCATGGGACCTCGATCTGTCGGACTCCGGGGTACGGACCGGCACGCTACTGAAGCACCGATCAGGATCCGGCCCGACAGGCATCCGCCATCCGGGCGAATCGGCGCGGTGGCCGCTCCGGCCCGGCGGGGTGCGGGGGGGGCACCGC
>NZ_JBFBDY010000665.1:0-3301 GCF_040683475.1 Kitasatospora sp. NPDC093558
CGGCGAACTCGCCGTACGGGCGCACGCCGCGGGCGCGGGCCGACTCCGCCTCCTCGACGAGGAGGATCGCCCCGCCCTCCCCGGGCGCGTAGCCCGAGGCAGCGGCGTCGAAGGGCAGGTAGGCCCGGGTGGGGTCGGTGCTGCGGCTGACCAGTCCGGGCGGGATCTGCCCGACCAGGCCGGAGGGCGAGAACGAGGAGTCCGTGCCGCCGGACAGGACGAAGGTCGTGCCGCCGCGGATGTTGCGCCGGGCCTGGCCGACGCAGTCCAGCCCGCCGGCCTGGTCGGTGATGAACACGCCGCTCGGGCCGCGCATGCCGTGCCGGATCGAGATCTGGCCCGAGTTGGCCGCGTAGAACCAGGCGATCGCCATGTAGGCGCCGACCTGCGAGGGCCCCTTGGAATAGAGGTTCTGCATCTCGCGCTGGCCGAACTCGGCGCCGCCGGTGGCGTTGGCGGTGACGACGCCCATCTGGTACTCGGGCTGCTCCTTGGGGTCCAGCTCGCCGTCGAGCAGGGCCTCCTCGGCGCAGACCAGGCCGAACTGGGTCATCAGCGCGGTCTCCACGACGACCCGGCTGGGCAGCAGCGCGTACGGGTCGAAGTCCGGCACCTCGCCGATGACTTTGATCGGGTAGCCGGACGGGTCCATCCGGGTCATCGGCGCCAGCCCGCTGCGGCCGTCGAGAGTGTTGGCCCAGTACGCCTTCACGCCGATGCCGGTCGGCGCGACGACCCCGAGACCGGTCACCACGGCGCGTCTGCTCGCTCCCGCGGTCATCTCGGCACCCTCCCCTCGTCGGCCAGCACGATCGCGCTCTGGAACCCGCCGAAGCCGCTGCCGACGCTGAGCACGACGTCGGTCTTCTGGTCGCGGGCGGTGACCGGGACGTAGTCGAGGTCGCATTCCGGGTCCGGCGTCTGCAGGTTGGCGGTCGGCGGCACGACGTCGTGCTCGATCGCCAGGCAGCAGGCGGCCACCTCGATCGCGCCGATCGCGCCGAGCGAGTGCCCGATCATCGACTTGATCGAGCTGACCGGGGTGCGGTAGGCGTGCGCGCCCAGGGCCCGTTTGAAGGCGGCGGTCTCGTGCCGGTCGTTCTGCCGGGTGCCGGAACCATGCCCGTTGACGTAGTCGATCTCCTGCGGGTTCACCCGGGCCTGGTCGAGCGCGGCCCGGATCGCCTCGGCCATCTCCCGGCCGTCCGGCTTGAGGCCGGTCATGTGGAAGCCGTTGGCCCGGCTCGCGTACCCGGCCACCTCGCAGTAGACGTACGCGCCGCGCCTGCGGGCGTGCTCCAGCTCCTCGAAGACCATGACCGCCGAACCCTCGCCGAGGATCAGGCCCTTGCGGTCGCGGTCGTAGGGACGGCAGGCGTGCTCGGGGTCGTCGTTGGCGGTGGACTGGGCGCGCAGGGTGTCGAAGCAGGCCACCGTCACCGGGGAGACCGGTGCGTCGGTGCCGGCCGCGAGCATCACGTCCGCGCTGCCCTCGCGGACCAGCTCGAAGGCGTGGCCCAGCGCGTCGATGCCGGAGGTGCAGCCGGTGGAGATCAGCCCCACCGGGCCCTCGGCGCCGCAGGCCCACGCCAGTTCGGCCGCCATCGAGCTGGGGACCATGACGTCGTACAGGTGCGGGACGGCGTACTGCGGGTCCACCAGCCACTTGCTGCCGCCGTCGCTGAGCACGACGTACTCGCGCTCCATCAGCTCGGTGCAGCCGATCGCGTTGCCCAGTGAGACGCCGACCCGGCCGGGGTCGGGCGCGCCGCCGGCCAGGCCGCTGTCGGCCAGCGCCTCGCGGGCGGCGATCAGGGCGAGCTGGCCGGCCCGGTCCAGGCGGCGGGCCTCCTGCGGGGACAGGCCGCAGGCCGCCGGGTCGAAGTCGATCTCGGCGGCGACCTGGCAGCGGAAGTCCGTCGGATCGAAGTGGGTGATGCGGCGGGTCGCGGTGCGCCCGGCCGTCAGGGTGTCCCAGAACTCGACGGTGCCGACGCCCTTGGGGGCGATGACCCCGATGCCGGTCACCACGACACGGCGCCCGGTCATGAGGTCACCGCTCCGACCTGCGGCAACTCGCCGCCGGAGGAGGGGAGTTCCTCGGTGTCCACGTGGCCGAGCTCGGGCTTGGGGGCGAGCGGGCCGAGGAAGAACACGGCGAACATCTCCTCGTCGCCGTGGTTGTCCATCCGGTGCCGCAGCCCCTTCGGGATCATGAACGAGTCGCCCGCCACCAGCTCGATCGGCCGGCCCTCCAGGCGCAGCGTCATCCGGCCGGAGACTATGTAGAAGTACTCCTCGGAGTACGGGTGGTAGTGCTCGCTGACGAACTCGCCGGGCATGAGCGAGCCCGCACCGAGGAAGCCGGCAGTGGCCGCGCACGTCCTCGGGCTGAGCAGGACGCGCAGGTCGCCGCCGCGCCGCCGGTTCGGCGGGACGTCCGCGAACGCGACCTTCCCGGGCTCGACGGCAGGGGTTGAATTCATGGCCTCTCCTTCTCTGGTGGTCCGGTCCTTCTCTGGTGATCCGGTCCTTCTCTGGGTGATCCGACTGACGGATCGTCAGACGGCGAGCTGCACGCGGTACTCGGTCAGCCAGGTGTTGAGCTGGAGCGCGAACTCGATGTTGGTGCGGGCCAGCCAGTCCGAGCCGCCGGCCCATTCGTCGCCGGCGGCCGCGCGGGCCGCCGGCCCGTCCAGCAGCGGGGCCACCGGGGCGGCCGGGTCGCGCAGCACCGCGGCCAGCTCGCGCTGGAGCATCCGGGCGTAGGCCGGGTCCTGGTTGACCGGGAACGGGCTCTTGCGTCGCTGGGCGACCGACCGCGGCAGCAGCGGGGCGACGGCCGCCCGCAGCAGGCTCTTCTCCCGCCCGTCGAAGGTCTTCATCCGCCAGGGCACGTTGAACGCGTACTCGACCAGGCGGTGGTCGCAGAACGGCATCCGGGCGTCCAGCCCCACCGCCCGGCCCAGCCGGTCCTCGCGGTCCAGCAGGCGCGGCAGCCACCGGGTCAGGTGCAGGTGGCACAGCTCGCGCATGCGCCGCTCGGCCGCGTTCTCGCCGTCCAGCCGCGGCACCTCGGCGATCGCCCGGCGGTAGCCGTCGGCGCCGAACCCGGGCAGGTCCAGGCCGCGCAGCAGCCCGCGGTCGAACAGGCCGAGCCCGAGACCGTCCCTGGACTGCTCGTGCGAGCGCTCGTACGCCACCCACGGGAAGTGGCCGGTGCGCACCAGCTCGGGGTCGTGCATCCAGGGGAAGCCGCCGAACAGCTCGACGGCGCCCTCGCCGGAGAGCACGACGCCGG
>NZ_JBFBDY010000666.1:0-3296 GCF_040683475.1 Kitasatospora sp. NPDC093558
GTCTGACCTGCGCCGGAGCCCCCGCCCTGCGGGGCCGGGCGGGGCCGATCTAGGGTGCTGGCATGATCTCCTCTCCGGTATCCGACCCCCGCCACGCCCTGCGGGTGGTGCTGGAGGGCAACGCCCGGTTCGTCGCGGGCTGCCCCGAGCACCCCAATCAGGACGCCGGGCGCCGGGCCGCGCTGGCCCCGGCGCAGCGGCCGTTCGCGGTGCTGTTCGGGTGCTCGGACTCCCGGCTGGCGGCCGAGATCATCTTCGACCAGGGGCTCGGTGACCTGTTCGTGGTGCGCACGGCCGGGCACGTGGCGGGTCCCGAGGTGCTGGGCAGCATCGAGTACGGGGTGAGCGTGCTGGACTGCCCGCTGGTGATCGTGCTGGGGCACGACTCGTGCGGTGCGGTGGCGGCGGCGCTGGAGGCGGTGGAGGAGGGCCGGCTGCCGGGCGGTTTCGTGCGCGATGTGGTGGAGCGGGTGACGTCGAGCGTGGTGTCGGCGAAGGCGGCGGGCATCGAGGATCCGGACGCGATCGTCGACGAGCACATCCGCCAGAGCGTGGACCTGCTGCTGGAGCGCTCGCAGCTGCTGGCCTCCCGGGTCGCCGCGGGCACGGTGGGCGTGGTGGGCCTGTCCTACCGCCTGACCGACGGCCAGGCCCGCACGGTCGCCACCCGCGGCGACATCCTGTAGCGGCCGCCGAACCAGCGGCCGCCGAACGCGGCGTCCGATCCCCGCCAGCACGGCATCCGGGGCCGCGGCAGAGTCGGGGCCATGCACAAGGTCACCGATCTCAAGGTCCTCTACTTCGGCACCCCGGTGGTGCTGATCGGCTCCCGCAACGCGGACGGGGGCGCGAACCTGGCGCCGATGTCGTCCGCGTGGTGGCTGGGCCAATCGTGTCTGCTGGGGCTGGGCAACAGTGCGCAGACGTCCGCGAACCTGCTGCGCGAGGGCGAGTGCGTGCTCAACCTGCCCTCCTCGGCGATGGTCGACGCGGTGGACCGGCTGGCGCTGCTGACCGGCAATCCGGTCATCCCCGCGTACCGGCGCGAGCAGGGCTACCGCTACGAGCCGCGCAAGTTCGAGGCGGCGGGGCTGACCGAGGTGCCAGGGGAGGTGGTGCGGGCGCCGCGCGCCGCCGAGTGCCCGGTGCAGTTGGAGTGCCGTCTGGTGGCGGCGAGGCCGCTGGCGGGCAACGGGCGGTGCACGGCCTTCGAGGTGGAGGTGGTGCGCGCGCACGTGGACGAGCGCCTGCTCGTGCCGGGCAGCGACCACTACGTGGACCCGGTGGGCTGGGACCCGCTGATCATGAAGTTCTGCGAGTTCTTCGGCGAGGGGCGGCGCCTTGCGCCCTCGCGCCTGGCGCAGGGCTGGCGGATGCCGGGGCGGCTGGCGCCCGCGCGGGCCTGACGGGAAGTCCGGGGTTGACTTCAACAGCTGTTGAAGTTGTCGAATGAGGCCCGGCACCACCGGCACGGGCGTCCTGTCGATGCCCGCCCGTGCCGGGGGCCGCCCCCGCCCGACGGGGCAGATCAGGCCTGGGCGAGGGTGTGGGCGACGAGGGCGTTGGCGTGGCCGTGGCCCAGGCCGTGCTCGGTCTTGAGCCAGGCGACGAGTTCCATGTGCCGGGTGAGCGGGCTGGAGCGGATGAGGTCCTGCCACTGGGCGACGGGTCGGCCGTACTTCTTCTCGATCGCCGGGAAGTAGCCGGCGGGGCCCTTGACGGGTGCTGCGGTCATGGCGGTTTCCCTCTCCAAAAAGCAATGCGCGGTGCGTTTCACGGGATTGGACCGTGATCGCACCGCGCACTCATCGCTTCTCGGCTGTGCCCTGGGTCACACCGCGGCGCGGCGCCTGCCGCGGGCCGCGCGGCGGCCGGCCGGCGGGGTGGGGTCGGTGTTCCAGGCGGCGACGGGGTTGCCGAGCCAGCGGGTGGAGCCGGGGACGTTCTCGCCGCGCATGACCAGGGAGGCCGGGCCGACGGTGGTGCCCTCGCCGAGGGCGGAGTTGAGCAGCACGATGGAGTGCGGCCCGGTGGTGGAGCCGGCGCCGAGGTGGACGGTGCCCAGGCGCATGACGCGGTCGTGGAAGAGGTGGGTCTGCAGGACGGTGCCGCGGTTGACGCTGGCGCCGGCCTCGACGGTGACGAGGTCGCTCTCGGGCAGCCAGTGGGTCTCGCACCACACGCCGCGTCCGATGCGCGCGCCCAGGCTGCGCAGCCACCAGTTGAGGTAGGGGGTGCCGGTGATGCTGGAGCCGCCGAAGGGCATGGCGAGTTCCTCGACGAAGGTGTCGTAGAGCTCGTTGCGCCATACGAAGGAGGACCACAGGGGGTGCTCGTCGGTGCGGAAGCGGCCCACGAGCAGCCACTTGGCGGCGGTGGTCAGCGCGCAGGCGATGACGGCGGCCGCGGCGAGGACGAGGCCGCCGGTGGCGATGGCGACGGGCACGCCGTAGTCGTCGCGGATCGCCTGGAAGGCGGCGAGGACGAAGTCGCCGAGGATGACGGCCAGGACGATCGGCAGCAGGCGGCACAGTTCGACGCCGGCGCGCGCCCACATCAGGCGCCGGGGCGGGTCGTAGGTGCGGGCCTCGCCGCCGGTGTCGGCGACGCGGGGCAGGGCGAAGGCGGGGCGCCCGAGCCAGGAGGAGCCTTCGGGGGCGTGGGCGGGGGTGTCGGACAGGACGCCGACCAGGGAGCCCGCGGGCAGGTGGCGGCCGGGGCCGACGATGCCGGAGTTGCCGACGAAGGAGCGCTTGCCGACCCGGGAGGGGCCCAGGTGCAGCCAGCCGGCGCGGACCTCGTAGGGGGCGACGAGGGTGTCGTCGGCGAGGAAGGCGCCGTCGTCCACGCGCATGAGGCCGGGCAGGGACAGGACCGTGGAGGCCTCGACGCGCCGGCCGATCCTCGCTCCGAGCAGGCGCAGCCACAGCGGGGTGAAGAGGCTGGCGTAGAGGGGGAAGAGGCTGCGGCGGGCGGTGTCGGTGAGGCGGTGGACGGCCCAGGCGCAGAAGGCGACCTTGCCGTGCGCGCTGTGGTGGCCGGGGCGAAGCGGCAGGGAGAACAGGCGCACGGCCAGGACTATGAGCGTGGCGTGGCACAGGAGGGTGAGGACCGTCAGGGGGATGGTCAGGGGCAGGAGCTGGAGGATGGCCTGGCTCAGGGTGCGGTCGGCGTCGATCATCGGGTAGACGATCGCGAGGGCCGGTGCGGCGGCGAGCAGCGGCAGGAGGCCGAAGAGGGTCAGGCCGGCGCCGTAGGCGGGGTTCCAGGCGCGGGTGCGGGGGGCGGGGTGGGCG
>NZ_JBFBDY010000667.1:0-3293 GCF_040683475.1 Kitasatospora sp. NPDC093558
GCCGCCGCGGGGGGCCGCGGGCGGCCGCTGCGAATTCGATAACCCGGAACACCGCTGATCCCTCGCGCCTTTTGCCCGCAATCGCGGCGACGGGTGTCGCTTCGACAGCGGTTACAGCTCCCGTGAGCGCCGCGACGGCCTCAGTCGGAGACCGAACATCCCCGCGACGATGGTCGCCAGGACCGGCACGTTCGGGCTCAGGTGCGGCGATCGGATCACCAGGAGGATGACCACGATCACGACCGCGGCCCGGGCTTCGTGGGTCGCGTCCGCGAGGGGGCGGCGGCGGTGGTGGTGGTTGGGGTCGCACATGGTTGGTCCTTTTGTAAGGCCCGGCTTTGCCGGGCGGTGGGTCCGCTGCTAGCGGTGTTCCCAGCGTGGGAGCAGCGGGAGGCGTTGCGGGAGCGGCAACGCGTTGACGTTCCGGGTGTCAACTCCACGTGTTGACGATTGGGGTGGCAACGGGCCTTTTGGCCTCTGGCGCGGGTGCCGATCAGGGACAGTGGTGGTGGATGCCGTTGTCCTGCGTGTTGGAGCCCGTTCACCGTTCACCGCGCAGGGCACTGAAGTTGACATTGAAGGACGGTGCAGTGGCTGAGGGCAGTACCCCGGGGACGTTGGTGGTCCGCGGAGACCTGGGGGTGGAGCGAGTGGACTTCGCGTCGCGTCTGCGGCCATTGTTCGACTCCTTGCGGGTGAGCTACCGGGTGTACGGGAAACGCAGGAACATCACGGCCTCGGCCATCTGCCGCTACCTGAGCGGCGAGAGGATCCCGACCCAGCGGTTCCTCGAGGACCTCTTCGAGGATCTGGCGGCCGCGGGCGCCCGGGTCGACGACGAGGAGCAGGCGACGCTGCTGCACCTGCGCCAGCGAGCCCTGAATGGCGGAGGACCCGTCCAGCAGACGCAGGCGCAGCTGGAGGAAGCTCAGCAGGAGGTTCGGGACTGTCTGGCGCGAGAATCGGAGCTGCAGGGGGCACTTCAGGCACGCGAGCAGGAACTGCGGGAGAATCAAGAGCAGTTAGACCGGCTCAGGCGAGAGCGCGGCTCCTCGGATCAAGCGGCGCAGCTGGCCTGGCAGTTGTCGCAGTATGAACGCGTCGAGGCCGAACGCGACAGGTTGCGCGATGAGGTGGACGAGCTGCGTGAGGAACTGTTCCGTGAACGGGACTGGCGGCTGCGACTGACCGAGCAGTGTCGACAGCTGATGTGGCAGCTCCTGGTGACCGAGCGGGTACCGGCTGCCGGAGGGCTCGTGTCCCTGCTGTCGAACGCCGAGAGCGCCTCGGTCGGCGAGTTGGTGGGCCTCGCTGCTGCAGCCGACGACCGGCAACTGGCGGTGGCCATGGAGCTGATCCGCTCGGCAGGCCGGCACAGGCCTCTCGGAGACGCGGTCGATCTGTTCGTCGCCCTGCACGAGGCCGGTCGGCCGCAGCAGGCGCAGGCGACACTCCCCGCGTCCGTCCTGGGCAGGACCGTCTCCGATGTGACCGAACTGATCGGCGCGTTCGCGGCGCGGGGGCTCGACGACTACACCGCGACAGTGATCCGGACCTGGGTGGAACTGCAGTCCTGGCCGGAGGTGGTGGAGCTGACCGTGCAGTTGCACAAGGCCGTTGAGGACCCGGAGCCCGGCGACACCGTGGCGATGGCCGCGGTCGCCGTCCGGAGCCCGGACGACGTGATCTCGCTGCTGCTGGAACTGAACCTACGGCGCGGCCTGTCCTCTACAGTTGGGCGCTGTCTGGACGTCATGGCGAAAGAACGCGAGATCGCCGCCCTCGTCGAAGTGGCGGATGGCCTTGAGGACGCGGGGCTGCCCGAGCTCTGTCGACGGCTGGTCGTGCTCGTCGTCCAGCAGCGTCGGTCGCAGGACACAGCCGAACTGCTGCGTCAACTGTCGCAGGGCCGACTGGCCTGGCTCGCCGATCAGATGTTCGACGAGCTCAATCGCTACGGGCAGCCGCGGACGATTGTCGCTGTGCTGTCGGGTCTGGGCTTCGCAGACGGTGCCGCGAGGATCCAGGCTGCCGCGGAGTATGCCGCGGAATTCCGGAGCGCAGCCGACGCGGCGGCATTGGTGCGGGGCTTCCGGGCGGTCGACCTCTCCGCGCACGCCGCACTGATCACGGGGAACTTCGTCCTCCTGCGCGCGCCCGAGGAGGTGACGCAGCTGATGCGCGCGCTGGACGCGCCCGGTGGCGAGTCCGCCGGTCGGTGTCTCGAGGAGGCCGAGCGGAGGATGACGGTCGACCAGATCCTGCGGATGGGCAGAAAGCTCTTCGCCACCGACCTTCGTGAGCATGGCTGCGAACTTCTCGCCCGGACTACTCGGAGTCGCCCGGCGGGAGTCGCCGCAGAACTGCTGGCCAAGCTGAGCGAGTTCCCGGACATCGCGGAGCCGGTCTTCGCGCGCACCGTTTGGGGGCTGTCCCTGCAAGCGGTCGCGGAGGTCATCGTGTCGCTGCGTTCGCGCCCTCGCCTCGACGTCGCGGACAGGCTGGTAAAGGTGACCGAGGAGCTGATTCCCGACTCTCGGGAAGCCTTGCGCGAGGAGGTCGAGGCTGCCCAGGAGCGTCGTGCGGCGAACCTTCGCCGGATGGGCGCAGGAGACATTTTCCAGCGCCAGCCGATCGACGCTGTACAGGAGCGACGCTATGCCGGCGCCGGACAGGAATGGCCCGAACCGGTGCCGGTATCGAAACCAGCACGGCGCTCCCGGGGCCGCCACGCCCTCCACCGGGCCAAGCCGAAGGAGCAGGAGATGAGGGACGAGAGCGTGGCCGACCTGCGGCGGACGGTCGAGAGGCTGGCTGCCGATCTGGCGGAGGCCCGGGAGCGGTTGGCCGTGGAGACCGTTCGTCGGCGGGCGGCCGAGGGCGGCCACTGCCAGTGCCAGGCCGTCTAAAGCTTGTTGCGGAAGGTCAATGGCGGGGCATTTCTCCTGTATGGGTGGGGTGCTGCGGGCTGACCCGGTGTGGGTGGAGACGTTCACAGGTCTGCGGGTGCGCCAGTTCGAGGGCCTGGTGCGGGTGGTGCGTGAGCGGGGCGGCAACGGGCCCGGTGGCGGACGGCCGTGGGTCGGTAGGCGGACAGCTCGCCCCCGTCGCAGTATCGCCCGCGGCTCCGGCGAACTGCACCCGCCCCGCCGCTGACCGGCGAAATTCGAGTCAAGGAGCCGGCCGGCTTCATCTCCGGGGAAGAGGGCGCCACAGCGCGGGCCGGCGCAGGCGCGGATGCGCTCGGCGGCGGGAGCCGGCCGGACCCCTGGCGGAAGCGGGTGGTGTCGATG
>NZ_JBFBDY010000668.1:0-3288 GCF_040683475.1 Kitasatospora sp. NPDC093558
CGCGCTCGGCGACCCGATCGAGGCGGAGGCGCTGCTCGCCGCCTACGGGCAGGACCGGCCGGCCGACCGGCCGCTGCGGCTGGGCTCGCTGAAGTCCAACATCGGCCACGCGCAGGCGGCCGCCGGCGTGGGCGGCGTGATCAAGATGGTCGAGGCGATCCGGCACGGCGTGCTGCCGAGGACGCTGCACGTCGACGAGCCGTCGCCGCACGTCGACTGGGCGGGCGGCGCGGTGTCGCTGCTGACCGAGCGCGCCGCGTGGCCGGAGACCGGCGCCCCGCGCCGCGCGGCGGTGTCGTCGTTCGGACTGGGCGGCACCAACGCGCACCTGGTGCTGGAGCAGGCGGAAGAGGAAGCCGCCGCGGACGACGGGACCACCAGCCTGCCCGCCCTCCCCTGGGTGCTGTCCGCCCGCACCGAGGCGGGTCTGCGCGAGCAGGCCGAGCGGCTGCTGGCCGAGGTCGAGCGGCGGCCCGAACTGCGGGCGCGGGACGTCGCGCACACGCTGGCGGGCCGCAGCCGGTTCGGGTTCGGCGCCGCCGTGGTCGGCCAGGACCGGGGCGAACTCCTCGAAGGGCTCGCCGTGTTCCTCGCCCGCGACCGCCGCGCGGACGTCGTCGCGGCGGCCGAGGACGGCGGGCGCACCGCCTGGCTGTTCTCCGGCCAGGGTGCCCAGCGCCCCGGCATGGCGCGCGAACTGTACGAGGCCTCGCCCGAGTTCGCGGCGCTGCTGGACGACGTGTGCCGGGAGCTGGACCGCCACCTGGACCGTCCGCTGCGCGCGCTGATGTTCGCCGACGCGGACGGTGCCGAGGCCGCGCTGCTGAACGAGACGCAGTACACCCAGTGCGCGCTGTTCGCGGTCGAGGTCGCCCTGCACCGGCTGCTGGCCCGCTGGGCGCCGGAGCCGGACTTCCTGATCGGCCACTCGGTCGGCGAGCTCGCCGCCGCGCACGTCGCCGGGGTGCTGACCCTGGCGGACGCCTGCACCCTGGTCGCGGCGCGCGGCCGGCTCATGCAGGCCCTCCCGGCGGGCGGCGCGATGGCCGCCGTCGAGGCCGCCGAGGACGAGGTGCTGGCCGCGCTCGCGGGCCGCGGCGAGCGGGTGGCGGTCGCCGCCGTCAACGGGCCGCGCTCGGTCGTGGTCTCCGGCGACGAGGACGTCGTCACGGAGCTCGTCGCCGAGTGGCGCGCGCAGGGGCGGCGCACCAGCCGGCTGCGCGTGTCGCACGCCTTCCACTCGCCGCGCATGGACGCGGTGCTCGACGACTTCCGGGCGGTCGCCGCGGGGCTGTCGTTCGCGCCGCCGCGCATCCCGATCGTGTCCAACCTGACCGGCCGCACGGCCGACGCCGCCGAGCTGTGCACCCCGGAGTACTGGGTGCGGCACGTCCGCGAGGCGGTGCGCTTCGCGGACGGCGTGCGCCACCTGCGCGCCGAGGGCGTCACCACGTTCGTCGAACTCGGCCCGGACGCGGTGCTCACCGCGCTGGCCGAGGAGGTCCTCGCCGGGGACGACGCCACGGTGTGCACGGCCGTCCTGCGGCGCACCGTGCCCGAGCCGGTGGCCGCCGTGGGCGCGCTCGCCGTGCTGGCCGCCCGGGGCGCGGCCGTCGACCTGGCCGCCCTGCTGCCCGGCGCCCACCTGCCCGGGCTGCCCACCTACGCGTTCCAGCGGCAGAGCTACTGGGTGAACCCGGTCGAGCGGCGCGCCGAGGACGTCGCGTCGGCGGGCCTGCGGCCGGTCGGGCACCCGCTGCTCGGCGCCGCCGTCGCCCTGGCCGACGAGCGCGGCGGCCTGCTGCTCACCGGGCGGCTGTCGGTGGCGGCGCAGCCGTGGCTGGCCGACCACCGGGTGCACGGGCGGATCCTGGTGCCGGGCACGGCGCTCGCCGAACTCGCCCTGCGGGTGGGCGCGGAGGCCGGCTGCGGCCGGCTGGAGGAGCTGACGCTGGAGGTGCCGCTGGTCCTGGAGGAGGACGGCGGGGTGGACCTCCAGGTGTCGGTGGGCGCCCCGGAGGCCGACGGGCGGTGCTCGTTCCGCCTGTACTCGCGCCCGCAGGGCGCGGCGGCCGACGCGGAGTGGACCCGGCACGCCTCGGGCAGCCTGAGCGCTCTCGAAGCAGACGAACAGGACTGGGAGTTCGCGCTCGCCTGGCCGCCGGCGGGGGCGCAGGAGCTGGACGGCGAGCAGGCGTACGCGGGCTTCGCCGAGGCGGGCATCGAGCACGGCCCGGCGTTCCGCGGTCTGCGCGGCGCGTGGCGGCACGGGCGGGACCTGTACGCGGAGGTGGCCCTGGAGGCCGCCGAGGACGGCGACTTCGGGCTGCACCCGGCGCTGTGGGACGCGGCGCTGCACGCGATCGGCCTCGGTGAGCCGGCGGAGGTCGCGGCCGGTTCGCTGCCGTTCTCGTGGTCGGGCGTCTCCCTGCACGGGACGGCGGCGGACGGGCTGCGCGTGCGGATCTCGCCGGCCGGGCCGGGCGCGGTGGCGCTCGCGCTGGCCGACGGCGCCGGGCGGCCGGTCGCGTCGGTGGCCGCGCTCGCCGTGCGGCCGGTGCCGTCGGGGGCGCTGCGGAGCACGTCCGACGCGCTGTTCCGGGTGGCGTGGACGGCGCTGCCGGCCGGCGGTCCGGTGGCCGCCCCGGCGGACTGGGCGGTGCTGGGCGACGCGTTCGCCGGGCCCGTTCCGGCCGTGCGCCACGCGGACTTCGGTGCGCTGGCCGCCGCCGTCGACGCGGGGGCGGAGGTGCCCGGCACGGTGCTGGTCGCCGTCGGCCGCACCGGTGACACCCTGCCGGTGCCGCAGGCCGTGCGCGAGGCGACCGGCGTGGTGCTGGAGCTGCTGCACGCCTGGTCGGCCGACGAGCGCTTCGCGGACTCCCGGCTCGTCCTGCTCACCCGCGGCGCGGTCGCCGCCGGCGGCGCCGAGGCCGCCGACCCCGTCCGGGCCGCCGTGTGGGGCCTGGTCCGCTCGGCGCAGACCGAACAGCCGGGCCGGTACGTCCTGGTGGACCTCGATGCCACGGCACCGGAGAGCGAACTCCGCCCGCTGGCCGCCGCGTTGGACACCGGAGAACCCCAACTCGCCCTGCGCGGCACCACGGTGAGCGCCGCCCGCCTGGAGCGGGCCACCACCGGCACCGGCGCGGCGCCGGAGTGGGACGCGGACGGCACCGTTCTCGTCACCGGCGCCACCGGCGCGCTCGGCCGCCTGGTCGCACGGCACCTGGCCGCCGTCCGGGGCGTGCGCCACCTGCTCCTCGTCAGCCGCCAGGGCGCACAGGC
>NZ_JBFBDY010000669.1:0-3285 GCF_040683475.1 Kitasatospora sp. NPDC093558
GTAGAGGCGGGTCCTGGCGGGGCTGACGTGCGCGTCGGCTGCCAGGTCGGTGCCTGCTGTGCCCGCTGTGCTCGCCGTTCGCACCCGGACGGTCGCCTCCCCTCCTGGCCCCGGGCCGGCGCAGGCGGCCAAACACAGGGCGCGCGGCCCGTGTGTGATCCGCACCGGCTGCACGCCCGGAGGTGGTCGTTCTGCTCAGGCCGTCAGATGCTCAAGGAAGCGCAGGCAAGGTCGATCAAGGATCTTTGCGACGGCCCGATGAACGACGGCCTGGCAGGCGGATTCGCCTGCCGGAACGGTTCGGTCACTGGGGCTGGTGGTGGTTCCACTGTTCCGTGACGCGGTCGTACAGGTAGGCGCAGGCCTCCTCTTCGGCGTCGAAGACCGCGAGGTCGCGCTGCTCACCGCGCTCGAAGTACTCGATGTACCAGCGGCCGTCGAGCGCCTGGGTCAGAACTGGCACCGACTCCGGGATGAACTTGAAGGATTTCAGATCCCGGGTGTTGATGCCGTACCAGCGATCCGGGACGCCGGCTGCCTGCAGGGCTGCCAGGAGCCGGTGGCGATTCATTTGCATGCCCTTCCGTCCTCGAAGACGAGATACCCCGCCACGCAGAGCTCGCTCACGGTCTTCTCGGTCTTGAACTGGGTCGCACCGCCCTCCTGCCCGAACCAGGGCGCGGCCTTGCTCCGCTCGATGGTACCCGCGCCGGAGTCGTAGTCCTTGGCCCACTTGTAGCGGTTGTAATCCAGGCTGAGGCTGTCCGGCGGGATGGACCGCGAGCCGAAGGACGCGTTCTCCGCCGCAGGCGAGAGCCACCTGCCGCCGCTGTCGCCGAAGCGATCCCAGACGTCGCCCGCCTTGATGTCGCCCTTCGCCAGCATGACCTGGGTCCCCGGCTTTGCGTAGTCGTCCCCAGGGTACTTCCAGCCGGGCTCCCACGCGCCCGTGACCCTGTTCTGGTACGCCTTTTCCGTCCAGAACGTCTTGACGAAGTCGAGGCGGCTGAGGCTACCGAACGGGTTGTAACCCTGGGTGAGGTTCGCCACCTTGGCCGGCATGGTCGCCGGCCCGAACTTGCCCTGCGCCTGGAGGAGGTTGGCGGTCTTCCAGACGTCGTACGTGGCCTCCAGCTTCACCCGCGCCAGGCTGGCCGCATCGAGGGTGTTCCGGAGCGCGAGCATCGCCGCGTCGACGCCGATCCCGGTCTCCATCGCGACCTTGGCGGCGACGATCACCTTGGCACCCTTGGCGAGGGTGCCGAAGGGGATGAAGGTGGCCGCCGCCAAGGCGCAGGGGCCGTTGAAGTCGGGTTTGTTCCAGCATTCGATGAAGTCGCCGAAGACGAGCTTCATCATGAACTCTTCTTGGGTGACGAGCGGCTGCTTGACGGTGGTGTTGTACTGGACGTCCTTCAGGGGCACGCTGCTGACGAGAACGGTGTCCCAGACCTTGTACTTTCCTGCGCAGGCAGCGATGGAGAGCCCCGGTTCGGGGCAGGTCCTCAGGACGTAGTTGATCGTGCCGGTGACCTTGACGGTGACCGGCAGGTCGCACACCAGCTTGCCGTGGTCCGCTTTGTCCTCGCGCCAGTTTCCGATGTGGAACAGGGCGATGAAGAGGGGCTCGGCGGGGATGCACCTCCCCGAATCCTGGCTGATGATCTTCGGGGTGATGTCGTCCTGGGGGACGGCTTCGACGTAGGAGACGCGGCCCCGGTCATCGACGGTGGCGGTCTGGCTCTGCAGCTGGCCGTCGATGGTGTCGGTGCACTGCTTGGTGAAGACGGCGTCCTTGGCGTCGGCGGCGGCCTTCTGCGCCTCCTCCTTGCTCTTGTTCGCGGCGGCGGCGGAGGCCTTCGCCTGGTCGGCGGCGGTCTTCGCGGTGGCCGCGTACTGGCTCGCCTGGGCGGCGTAGCTGGTGGCTGCCGCTGCCGAGAAACTGGCGCTGCGGGCAGCGGCGTTGGCGGTGACAGCCGAGGCCTGGGCCTGCTTGGCGTAGCCGGCGGCCTGCTGGGCGGAGGCCTGGGCCTGCTGGGCGGATTGTGCGGCCTGGTTTGCGAAGCCCTGGGCCTGCTGGGCGGACTGGGCGGCCGTGTTGGCGTAGCCGGCGGCCTCGTTGGCGGCGCCGCGGGCGGTGGCGTACGACTGGGCGGCCTGGGCCGCGTACTGGCGGGCTTGGGCGACCGAGCCGTCGATGGTCGCCAGGTAGGACGCGATGGTGGCCACGTGGGTGGCGGTCATCGCGTCGCGCTGCTGGGCCTTCAGGATCCCGGTCTGCAGGAATGGCACGAGGCGGTCGGCGGGGCCGGACAGGACGGCCTGGGCTGCGGCCTTGACCTCGGGACCGCCGGTGGTCAGCAGCTGACCGACGACGACGCGGTTGTCGTCGTCACGGGCCTTGAACTGGCCGACGGTCAGGAAGGCGCGGACGTCGTCGATCGTGCCGTCGAGCGCCTTGGCGGCCGCGGCCTTCATGCCGGGGCCGCCGGCGGCCATGATCTGGGCGAGCGCGACGCGGTCGTCGTCGTCCTTGCCCGGGTATTGGCCGGTGGCGAGGAACGCGCGGACCTGGTCGGAGGTGCCGACGGACGCGGTCTCCGCGGCCAGGCGCAGTTCCATCTTTCCGGAGTTCCGGGCGATGGCCATGACGCTGGTGCGGTCGTCGCGGTCGCGGGCGACCGTCAGGTCGGTGCTCAGGAACGTCTGGACGGTGTAGTCGTCGCCCTCCAGTGCCGTCTGCGCGGCGGCCTTGGTCCACGGGCCGGCGGAGTCGAGCAGGCGGAAGGCGACCTGACGGCCCTTGAGCACGGCAGTCTTCGGGTCGACTCCGGCCGCGGTCGCGTCCTTGATCAGCTGGTCGGTGTCGGCGGCGAGCTGCGTGGCCTTGCCGGACTCCCAGGCGGCGGTCTTCGCCTTCAGGTCCGCCGCGCGCGAGGCCTCGTCGGCGGCGGCCACCTCGGCGGCCTGCTGGGCGGCGAGGCGCTCGGCGTCGCAGGCGCGGGCGACGTCGGCGACCTGGTGGGCCTGGGCGGCGGAGTTCGCCGCGGAGTTGGCGTCCGCGTCGGCTGCGGCGGCGGCCGCCTGTGCGACGTTGGCGGCGGTGTTCGCGTCGCCGGCGTGTTTGGCGGCTTCGTCGGCGGCTGTAGCTGCGGCTTCTGCGTGTGCGGCGGCTTCGTTGGCGGCGCGCTGGGCGTCACCGGCCGCCGCGGCGGCCTGGTTGGCGATCGCGGCGGTGGCGTTGGCGGCACGGGTGGCCTCGGCGGCCGCGGCCTTGGCGCGGGC
>NZ_JBFBDY010000670.1:0-992 GCF_040683475.1 Kitasatospora sp. NPDC093558
CCGACTGTTCGGCGCCCCCAGCCCGTCCCGGGCCCGGGCACACCCGCTCCGGGCCGGGCACACGCCAGCGGTTCGCGTGTGATGTCGGCCGGCCGTGTCCTATTCGCGGATGCCTGCGGCTTCGATCGCCCTCTGGCGGGTTACCCGTCCGGTCGCTTGCGATGCGGTGACCACGGTGACGAGGGCGCAGAGTGCGATGGTCCCCCCGATCGGGGTACGGGATCAGCGGCCGGGCTACCACCGCTATTCCGTGGGGAACTGCGCCCCCGTCCACTGCGTCGTCCGGCGGCTGGTCAGCTCACCCTGAACCACACTCTCCGCAGGAAGGCCCACGCCAGTCGGCCTGGCCCGCAACAGCACTCCCTTCGTCTCCCCGTGCTGCCTGACCCAGCCGAAGACCGGCATCGCCACTTCTGATGGGGCCGGAGGGGTGGTCGCGTGGTGTCGATGGCACGCCCGTGGTGGACGGGGTGGTAAGCCCTGGAAGTCCCTGGCACTGAGGCGGAGGTACGAGTGTGGCGGAGATCGTGATCGAGGCGGGCCGGCTGGTGGTGCGCCTGACGGCTTTCGAGCGGATCGAGGCGCTGCACGGCGACGTCGCCGTGTCGCTGGCCGCCGTCCGCTCGGTGTCGGTGGAGGACCAGCCGCTGACGGCGGCGCACGGCTTGCGCGCGCCGGGGACCAGTGTTCCGGGTGTTGTGAAGGCCGGGACCTGGCGGAGTTCCACCGAGGGGCGGCAGTTCGTCCTGGCGAATCGGGGCCTGCGGGCCGTACGCATCGAACTGGCTCAGGGCGAAGCCGACTTCGACGTGCTGCTGGTGGCCGTCCCGAACCCGGAGGCCGTGGCCGCGCAGGTCCGGGAAGCCGCGGCCCTCTGAAGGCGCGGCTGCCCGCTGTCAACCGCTGGAGATCCATCCCAGGAGTGAACCCATGTATCTGTCCGCGCCCTCGAACCGTCCGGCCGTCCGACTGGCCTCGGCGATCGCCCTGCT
>NZ_JBFBDY010000670.1:1002-3285 GCF_040683475.1 Kitasatospora sp. NPDC093558
GCCGCGCTCGGCCTGACCCCGGCCTGCGGCTCCGGCGGCAAGCCCGAGCCCACCCCGGCCGGTGCCGGCCAGGCCGCCGTCAGCCCCGCCGCCCAGGTCGAGACGGCCTCAGCGGCCGCCTCGGCCTCCCCGTCCTCCTCCGGATCGCCCACGGCCCCGGGTGACCAGCAGGTGTCCTTCGTCGTCAACGGCACCACCACCTACGGCACCCTGCACATCCCGCCCAACGCGACCGGTGCGAAGATGCCGGCCGCACTGCTGCTGCCCGGCAGCGGACCCACGGACCGCAACGGCAACCAGCCCCCGCAGCTCATGCCCGACACCCTCGCCGACATCGCCCAGCAGATGGGCGACGACGGCATCATGACCCTGCGGTACGACAAGTACGGCAGCGGCCAGACCGGCCTGGGCACCTACACCAACAACCCGGGCGGCCTCGACCTGAACGCATTCGTCCAACAAGCCAGCGCCGCCTACCAGTTCCTCGCCGGCCAGCCCGGCGCCGACCCGCAGAAGCTCCTCATCGCCGGCCACAGCGAGGGGGCAATGATCGCCCTGGAGGTCGACCAGACCGCAAAGCCGGCCGTGGCTGGGCTGGCGCTGCTGGAGCCGCAGGACGAGCGGCTGCTCGACCTCGTCACTCTTCAGGTGGATCAGCAGGTGGACGCCGCCGTCTCGGCCGGGCAGCTCAGCTCCGCCCAGGCCTCCACCGTCAAGACCGCCGTGACCAACGGGGTGTCGAGCATCCGTGCCGGCAATCCCGCCGACACCACGGGCCTGCCCGGGCCCATCGCGACGGTGTTCCAGAGCCTCAACGCCAACCTCGCCTTCGCTCGAACGGACGACGCGGTGTACCCGCCGGACCTGGCGGCCAAGGTGCCGTCCAGTACCAAGGTCATGGTGACCTGCGGCACCGCCGACACCCAGGTGCCGTGCTCGACCACCGGCCCGCTGGTCAGCGCCCTCAAGTCCGCCGGAACCGGTGGACCCGGCCTGGTCACCCTCCCCGACGTCACCCACCTCCTCCAGCCGGCCGGCTCCCCCGCCACCACCAACACCCTCGCCCCGGCGGCACAACAGGCCATCCACACCTTCGATCAGCTCTGGCAGTGAACGGACCAGCACCTCCGGCGCTGCTCGAACCGGACGCGGGAGCCTCGTGCTCAGGACTGAGTGGCCTGCGGAGCCAGACAGATGCGGCCGTTGCCGAGGTCGTAGAGGACGTCGGTGCGGGTGAAGATGGGCAGGCCCGCGACGATCAGGGGATTGGGCTGAGAGGCGTAGGCGATCAGCGGGGTGCTCAGGGCGTTGAGCAGCTGGGTTTGGGCCGCGGCCGGGGTGGCCGCCGGCGGCATGGTGTACGTCCAGGTCAATGCGGGCGGGATGGTCAACTGGACCTGTTGCCCGAAGGAGTTCAGCACTCCTCCTCCGCCGGTGAGCGCGCTGGACGGGGGTGCCTGGGAGGGAGGCAGCAGGAGGTTCAGCGTCGCGCTGCCCGTGTCGAGGACGACGGGCGCGCAGGTCTTGCCGAGGACGGAGGAGACGGTCAGGCAGGCCTGCATCGGCGTCGCGTCCCAGGCGGCGACCGAGGATGGGGAGGCGGAGGCGGAGGCTGTCGGGGGCAGGCTCGTCATGGTGAACCTCGCCGTCGTGGCCTGTGCGGGCCGCAGGACGAGCGTCGGTGCGGCCGGGTCGAAGTGGATCACGTAGGACGTGTTGCCGGTGAGGCCGACCATCGGATTGGTGCAGCAACTCGTGCCGATGCGCAGCGTCATGCCGATGCCGAGGATGCCGTCGAAGACCCCGCCGAACTCCTCCGGCGTCTGCCCGTTGGCGGCCTCGCAGTTCGGGACGGTCGGGGCGCAGCTGACCGAGTTGACCAGGACGATCGTCTGGGCCGTCGCCGTGGCGGCGCCGAGGGTGAGGGTGGCGGTGGCCTCGTTCCCGCTGATGGTGAGGCCGTTGCCGAAGGCGCCGGTGCTCGTGGTGCCGGTGGTGGTGGCGTCGGTGGCGGCGACCTTGGACGCGAGGACCTTGAGGCCGCTGGAGCCGGTGTCGACGAGGACGTTGAGCCTGCTCGTACCGACCGAGATGGTGGTGGCGAGGCGGGGCTGGGCCGGTTGGCCGCTTGCGCTGCCCGCGGGGAGGTAGGTCAGCGGAATGGTGACCGGCCCCGGCTGGTTCGACGCGGTGGAAGCAGCGGAAGCGGCCGACGTGGCCGATTCGGCGGAGGCCTGGCTGGTGGGCGCGGGTTCGGCGCCGCCGGCGCTGCCGCACCCGGCC
>NZ_JBFBDY010000671.1:0-3265 GCF_040683475.1 Kitasatospora sp. NPDC093558
GCGCGGCGGCGCCGCTCACCACGGCGGCGGCGGAGCGGCGGCGCCAGCGGCGGCGGCCGAGGTCCAGGCCGCCGGCCGCCAGGTCCGTCCGCTCACTGCGGAAGGCCTCGCCGGTGCGGCTCATCGCGTAGAGCAGGTCGTCCTCGAACTTGTCCGGTTCGGACATGGTTGATCACCGTCTCTTCGGTTCGGAAGTCGTCGGTCGGGTGTCGGTCGGTGTCGAACGTGTCGAACGGGGCTCAGCGGACGGCCAGTTCGGCCAGCGAGTCGCCGAGCAGCGTGCGCAGCCGGGCCAGGGCCCGGGTGGTGCGGGTGCGGACCGCGCCGGAGGAGGCGCGCAGCACCTCGGCGGTCTCCTCGACGCTGCGGTCCTCCCAGTAGCGCAGGACCAGCACCGCCCGGTCCTTGGCCGGCATCCGGCCGAGCGCGTCGAGGAGGGTCAGCCGCAGCGTGCTGTCGGCCTCCCGGCCCTCGGGCTCGGGCAGGTCGCCGGTGGGGCGCTCGGTGCTGGAACGGCGGCGCTGCTGGGCCAGGAAGGTCCGCACCATGACGGTGTGGACGTAGGCCGCCGGGTTGTCGATCCGGTTCCGGCCCGTCCAGGCGCTGCGCCGCCACAGGACGTACATCCGGCTGAGGGCCTCCTGCACGAGGTCCTCGGCGTAGTGGGTGTCGCCGCTGGTCAGCAGGCAGGCCGAGCGGTACAGGTGACCGGTCCGGCTGGACACGAGTTCCAGGAACTCCGCGTCCTTGGCCTCCCGGCCCGCCCCGATCCACCTCATGTGCGCTGTCCCCCATGGCTCGTTGTCGCTGACACCACTTGGATGCGGCGACCGGCGCGGGATGTTACAGCCGGGTCGGGACGGTCCGGCGGGGGCGGGTGGTCCGGTCAGTCGGCGGCGCGGCGCCGGTGGTCGCGCAGGACGACGCCACCGCCGATGAGCAGCGCGACGAGCAGCGCGCCCGTGCCGAGCACGTAGGTCGCGGTGCGGCGGTCGCGGTCGGCCCTGGTCTCGCCGAGGCCGGCCGGGCGGGGCACGATCGGGGCGGCGGCGAGCCGGACGGGCGCGTCCGGCGAGGCCTGCGCGGGCGGGTCGTCCGGGGCCTTGGTGACGGCCCGGACCGGGTCCACCACGCCCCAGCCGACGAAGCGGTTCGGGCCGTGCTCGGTGCGCTGCGCGGTCTGCTCGATCCAGGCCCGCACCTGGGCGGGGGTCCACCCGGGGTGGGCGCCGGTCAGCAGCGCGGCCAGCCCGGACACGTACGGCGCGGCGAAGCTGGTGCCGTTGTCGACGCACTGGCCGCCGCCGGGCACGGTGGAGAGCACGCCGACACCGGGCGCGGCGACCTTCACGAAGTCGCCGTACTGGGAGAAGGGGGCGCGCTCGTTGTTGCGGTCGGAGGCGCCGACGGCGAGCACGGTGGGGAAGGCGCCGGGGTAGGTGTCGCCCTCCCGGCCGTCGTTGCCGGTGGAGGCGACCACAACGGCGTGGTTCGCCTCGGCGTACTCCACGGCCGCCTTGAGCTCGGCGTAGCCGGTGAAGCCGGTCGTGCCCGCGCCGCGGACGTCCTGGGAGATGTTGACGACCCGTGCTCCCATCCGGACGGCCTGGGTGACGGCGGTCGCGAGGGTCGCGACGTCGCCGTTGCCCGCGCTGTCGTTCTGCCGGATCGACAGGATCTTCGCGCCCGGGGCGAGTCCGACGAAGCCGGTCCGGTCGGAGCGGCGGGCGGCGATGATGCCGGCCACCTTGGTGCCGTGGCCGACCGGGTCGTCCTTGCCGCCGCCCTCGACCCGCTTGCCGCTCTCCCGGTCGACCAGCAGGCTCCCGCCGTCGGTCACCTTGTCGGCCAGCTGCGGGTTGCGGTCGTCCACGCCGGTGTCGATCACCGCGACGGTGACGCCCTCGCCGGTCGTGCGCCCGTGCTGCCACAGCTCGTCGAGCAGCAGCCGCTGCAGCGCCCACGGCACGACCCGCACGTCGGGCGCGGGGACCGGGCAGTCACCGGCGGCGGCCACCCCGGGGCCGTCGGCGCGCGCCGGGACGGCGGCCGGACCGGCCAGCACCGCGAACGCGGCCAGGGCCGCGGCCGTCCTGCGGTACCCGCGTGCGGACACCCTGCCTCCCCCTCACGTCGTCCGGCCGTTGCTGCGCGCCAGGGGCGGGCACCCGGGATCCGGGCACCCGCCCCACGCGTTCGTCCCTCCCGCCGGGAGGAGCGGTCAGTGGGTCCAGGCGTTGGTGTTCTTGGTCTCGGTGTCGCGGTAGCTCTGCGCGGCGGACTCCAGCGAGGCCGCGATCTGGGCGCACGCCTGCTGGAGGTCGGCGGCCTTGGCGTCCCACTTCGCCTGGTGGGCCCGGTAGCCCTGCTGGGCCGCGCCCTCCCAGCTCCCGGAGATCTTGGTGACGCCCGTCTTGAGCTCCTGCAGCAGGTGGTCGATCTGGGCGGCCGAGGCCTTGACCGCCTCGGCGGCGCCGTGGATGGTGTCGAAGTTGACGTGGATCTGGTCGGTCACGATGTCTCCCAATCGAGGGTGCGGACAGTACGACGTGCAATGCGGTGATCGGTTCCCGGACCGGCGGGTGCGTCCGGGGGCTGCGATCAGTGCTGGGCGCCGCTGAACTGCTGCTGCTGCTCGGCCTCGGTCTGCGCGTAGTACTTGGTCGTCAGCTCGATCGCGTCCTTGATCGCCTTCAGCGACCCGTTGAGGGCGTCGATGTCCTCGTTGAACCGGTGCTGGAGCGCCTTGTAGGCCTCGGCCGCCTGGCCGGACCAGCCGGGGGCGACGCCGTCGACCGTGTTGTTGAGCTTGGTGCGCTCCTGGCCGATCTTGCCGATGACCTCCTCGATGTGCTTGGCGAACGCCTGCATCTCCTGAGCGGTCATCTTGAACTGGCTAGCCATTGCTCCACCGTCCCCCAACAGACTGACACTCCACGACCTCGGGTCGGCCGACCCGACGGTCCATCACCCCTGTGATGTCGAGGAGCACTGTAGTCGGCATACGCAGCTCACCCAACTCCGAACGCAGAGTAGTTACCAGACCATGACAGCAGCCCCGATCCGCCCACAACTCCCCCTGGATGCCCGGCGGATCAGGCGTTCTGCTGCTGCACCGCGCTCTTCGCGCTGAGCGGCGGACCGGCCGGCACCAGGTCCGACCACTCGCGGGGGACCGGCAGCGGCTGGACGCCCTGGTAGCCCAGGCGCGCCTGGTTGCCGCCGGGCTCGTCCGGCTGCTGCGGCTGGTCCGGCGCGGCGGGCC
>NZ_JBFBDY010000672.1:0-3260 GCF_040683475.1 Kitasatospora sp. NPDC093558
GTCGCCGTGCTCGGTGGTGGGGTCGCCGGTCTGAGTGCGGCGCAGGAGCTGGCCGAGCGCGGTTACCGGGTGACGGTCTACGAGCGCAATGAGGTGTTGGGTGGCAAGGCCCGCAGCATGGACGTGCCCGGCACCGCCCGGGGTGGCCGGCGGCCGCTGCCGGGCGAGCACGGCTTCCGCTTCTTCCCCGGCTTCTACCGCAACCTGCCCGACACCCTGCGCCGGATCCCGCTGCCCACCGGGTCGGTCGGCCGCACCGTCCACGACAACCTGGTGAACGCCACCGAGGAACTGTTTCCCCGTGCCGGAGGACGACCGGCGCTGCGTCTGCCGTTCCGCACCGTGACCACGCTCCCGGTGCTCGGTGAACTGCTGCCCGACGCACTGCTCCAGACGCTGACGGGTCTGCTGGACACCGCCCTGCACCTGCCGGCCGCCGAGGTGGCGTACTTCGCCAACCGGCTGCTGGTCCACTTCACCAGCTGCGAACTGCGCCGTTACGAGCAGTGGGAGCGCGTGCCGTGGTGGCGGTTCATCCGGGCGGGCGAGATGTCCTACGACTACCAGCGGCTGCTCGGCGTCGGCATCACCCGCAACATCGTCGCGACCAGGGCCGAGGAGGCCAGCACCCGCTCCGTCGCCCGGATCCTCCAGGCGTTCGTCTACAACATCCTGGGCCAGGGCAACGACGGCGAGCCGGACCGCGTCCTCAACGCCCCGACCAGCGAGGCCTGGATCGGCCCCTGGGAGGCGCACCTGCGCTCGCTCGGCGTCCGGTTCGAACTCGGCACCGACGTACAGGAGTTGATGTACGGGAACGGCCGGATCGGCGGCGTGCGGCTGCGGGACGCGAACGCCCCCGTACTCGCCGACCACTACGTCAGCGCGATGCCGGTCGAACACGCCCGCGCCACCTGGGGGCCCGCGCTGCGCTCCGCCGACCCGCAACTCGCCCGCTGCGACCGGCTCCGCACCGACTGGATGGTCGGGGTCCAGTTCTACCTGCGCCGCCGCACCCCGATCGTGCACGGCCACGTCGACCTGGTCGACTCGCCCTGGGCCGTCACCTGCATCGGCCAGGCCCAGTTCTGGCCCGGCCGGGACTTCCGCCGGGACTACGGCGACGGGCAGGTGGCCGAGTGCCTCTCGGCGATCGTCTCGCAGTGGGACACCCCGGGGATCGTCTACGGCAAGCCCGCGCTCAAGTGCTCCCGCGAGGAGGTGGTGCGCGAGACCTGGGCGCAGCTGAAGGACTCCCTCAACGGCGGCGGCCGGCGCGTCCTGGACGACGCGGACCTGGTCACCTGGTTCATCGACCCGGCCGTCACCGGCCTCGGCGGCCCGGATCCGGCCAACCGCGAGCAGCTGCTCATCCACCCGGCGGGCACGGTGTACAACCGTCCGTCCGCCGTGACGGCCGTACCCAACCTCTTCCTGGCCGGCGACTACGTCGCCACCGACATCGACCTGGCCACCATGGAGGGCGCGAACGAATCCGCCCGCCGAGCCGTCAACGCCCTGCTCGACGCCGACGGTTCACCGGCCCCGCGCTGCACGGTGTGGCCGCTGTACCGGCCGCCGGAGCTGGCCGCCCTCCAGCAGCAGGACGAGACCCGCTACCGCCGAGGCCTGCCGAACGCCCTCGACGCGGGGTGACGCCCGCCGGCACCGCTCCCACGCCGGGTCCGCTGCGGATCCGGCTGCATGTCCAAGCCGGCTCCAGGGCTGCCCGAGCCGCCGCTCGCGACCACCCGTCCCCACGGAGAACGTCGCTGATCCTGTGATCGGGGGTCGGGTACTGTGCAGGATCCGCTTGCGTAGGAGGTCGAAGTCGGCGCGGCCGTATCCGGCCTGGAGCAAGACCGATCCTCAGGAGTCCTCAGCCGTTCGTGCGCGGTGCCGCCGCACCGCATCCCGGTTGGCGCACCGCTGCGAGCAGTAGCGTTGCCGACCGGTGCGAGACGTGTCGGCGAAGATCGTCGTGCATTCGGCCACCGCACAGCGCCGCAGCCGGTGCATACCGCGGCCCACCAGATGCTGCGCCGTACCGACGGCGAACATCACCGTCAGCACCTCACCGAGCGGCCGGCCGTCGTCGCGGTAGTGCAGGTGCCAGCCGTCGCCCGCGTGATCCGTCAGGCGCGGGTACGCGGCGGCGTCCGCCATCATGCGGTTGAGCCGCGCGGCGCGCTCGTGGTCGTCGGCGGCGTCGACGACGCGCTCCCACTCGTCCAGCGTCTCGTTCAGCCGGTCCAGGTCCTCCGGGAGGACTGCGGTCTCCATCTCCAGCTCGTGCGCGCGGCACCGCTCGGCCAATTCCTCGACGCTGATGGGCCGACGGTTGGCCAGGTCCACGGCCAGATCGACGGCGCCTCGCCCGTAAGGGTTGAAGTGCATAAGACCATTACATCATCGTGATCGCCATGAGCCAACCCGCCGTACCGGCGCCCATGAGCGCCACGCAGCCGACGATCCTGATCAACCGGACAAGCCCGGCGAACGAAGCGCCGCGCTACCGCTGGGTCGTGCTCGGGGTCGCCACCTTCACCCAAGCCGCAACCTGCTTCTTCGTCCAAGGCATCGGGGCGCTGAGCCTCGTGCTGCGCCACGCGCTGGGCCTCGGCGCCACGCAACTCGGGCTCCTGCTCTCGGCATCGCAACTGGTCCCGCTGATCGGGCTGCTGGTCACCGGCGAACTGCTCGACCGCTACAACGAACGCTGGGTGGTCGGCATCGGCAGCTGCGTCGTGGCCGCAGGCCTGGGCCTGGGAGCCCTGGCGCCGGGCTACGCCTGGCTGATGGCCGCGATGCTCCTGGTCGGGGCCGGATACAGCACCGTCCAGCCCGGGGGCAGCAAGTCGGTCGCCGGCTGGTTCGGTCCCTCCCAACGGGGACTCGCCATGGGTGTTCGCCAAGCCGGACTCCCGCTCGGCGGGGCCCTGGCCGCGGCCGTGCTTCCCGTGCTGGCAGGCGCCGTAGGCTGGCGGCCGACGCTGGTTACCGGCGCGCTGACCGCGCTGGCCGGGGCGGTCGTGTTCATGGCCGTCTACCGCAGGCCGCCCGGCGAAGACGCTCCCCGTATGAACCGCACGAACCGCACGAACCGCACGGACGGCGCGGCCTCACGCGTCGGCGGCAAGGCACTGGCCGCACGGTTCGGGCTGCTCCGCGAGCCCGCGATCACACGGCTGCTCGTATCCGGAATGTGCCTGGTCTCCGTGCACACCGGCGTCACCATGCTCGCCGTGCTGTATCTCAAC
>NZ_JBFBDY010000673.1:0-3255 GCF_040683475.1 Kitasatospora sp. NPDC093558
GCCCCAGGCCCGCCGGGGTTCCCCGGTGCGGGCACGGCTCAGGCCGCGCCCGCACCGGTGAGGGCACGCACCTCCAGCTCGGCGAAGCGGTCCGAGTCGGCCGGTTCGGGCGAGGTGAGCGTCCCGATCCAGCCGGCCAGGAAGCCGAGCGGGATGGAGATGATGCCGGGGTTCTCCAGCGGGAACCAGTGGAAGTCGACGCCGGGGAAGAGCGCGACCTTGGTGCCGGAGACGACCGGCGAGAAGGTGACGAGCACGATGGCCGGGACGAGCCCGCCGTACACCGACCAGACCGCGCCGCGGGCGGTGAAGCGCCGCCAGAACAGCGTGTAGAGCAGCACCGGCAGGTTGGCGGAGGCGGCGACGGCGAAGGCCAGGCCGACCAGGAAGGCGACGTTGAGCTGCTGGGCGAAGAGGCTGATCGCGATGGCCGCGGCGCCGATGCCGACGGCGGCGATCCGCGCGACGACGACCTCCTGGCGGTCGCTCACGGGCTCCACGTCCCGCAGCGCCGCGTCGCCCGTGCGCCGGCGCAGCGACCAGCCGCGGAAGGCGCCGGCCCAGATGTCGTGGGCGAAGGCGGCCGAGGAGGCCAGGGTGAGCCCGGCGACGACGGCGAGGATGGTGGCGAAGGCGATCGCGGAGATCAGTGCGAACAGGACCACCCCGCCAGTGCTGCCGTTGCCGCCGCCGAGCACCAGGGCGAGCAGCGGGACGGCGGTGTTCCCGGCCGAGTTGGCGTGCCGCACCTCGGTCGAGCCGACCAGGGCGGTGGCGCCGAGGCCGAGCGCGATGGCCATCAGGTAGAAGCCGCCGACCAGGCCGATCGCCCACATCGTGGAGCGGCGGGCGGCGCGGGCGGTGGGCACGGTGTAGAAACGGGACAGGATGTGCGGCAGGCCGGCGGTGCCGAGCACGAGGGCGAGGCCGAGGCTGAAGAAGTCGAGCCGGCTGGTGGAGGTCGCGCCGTACTTGAGCCCGGGTTCGAGGTAGCGCCGTCCGGCGCCGCTGTGCCGCGCGGCCTGGCGCATCAACTCGCCGAGATCGCCGTGGAAGTGGACCATCAGCAGGATGGTGAGCAGCACCGATCCGGCGATCAGCAGGAACGCCTTGACGATCTGGATCCAGGTGGTGGCCCGCATGCCGCCGACCGTCACGTAGACGATCATCAGGCCGCCGACCGCGACGATGGTCCAGGTCCTGGCGGACGCGCTGTTGGTGCCGAGCAGCAGGGCGACGAGCGAGCCCGCGCCGACCATCTGCGCGACGAGGTACAGCAGGGTGACGACGACGCTGGCGCCGCCGGCCGCGGCCCGCACCTTGCGCCGGCGCAGCCGCAGCGCGAGCACGTCGGCGAGGGTGTAGCGGCCGGCGTTGCGCACGAGTTCGGCGACCAGCATGAGGACGACCAGCCAGGCGACGAGGAAGCCGATGCTGTAGAGCACGCCGTCGTAGCCGTAGAGGGCGATCAGCCCGGCGACGCCGAGGAAGGAGGCGGCGGAGAGGTAGTCGCCGGAGAGCGCGAAGCCGTTCTGCAGCGGGGTGAAGTCCCGCCCGGCGGCGTAGAAGTCCTCGGCGGCGCTGCCTCGGCGGCCGACCCAGACGGTGATGGCGAGGGTGACCAGGACGATGACCGCGAAGAGCGTGATCGCGAGGTCGTGGTGGTCGCCCATGGGGGCGACGGGGGGCGGGGTGGCGATCGACGCCGCGGTGGTCATCGGAGCTGGTCCTGGGTGTCCCAGCGCAGGCCCAGCGCGGCGCGGTCGCGCTTGGTGCGGGCGTTGCGGGCGTAGAGCCAGGTGAGCAGGAAGGTGCTGGCGAACTGCAGCAGGCCGAGCAGCCAGGCGACGTTGAACGGCCCGGCCACCGGGGTGCGCATCAGGTCGGGCGCGGCGGCCTGGGCGGCGACGTACGCGAGGTACCAGGCGAGGAAGGCGCTGCTGACCGGGAAGACGAACGAACGGTAGCTGCGCCGGATGTCCTGGAAGGCCTCGCTGGCCTGGACCGTCCGGTACACCTCGGTGCTGTCGGTGGCGCCGGCCGGCGCGGCGGCGGGCACCGCGGCGGGCGCCGGGGTGGGCACGGTCGGCGCGGCAGCCGGGACGGTCGGGACGGCCGGGACGGCCGGCGCGGGCTGCGTCGGCACCGTGCGGCCCGGCCGGGTGACGGCCGACCGGGTGCCCGGGTTGGGCCGACCGGAGGCGGTGGACGCGCTCGCGGCGGCCGGAGCGGCCCACCAGTCGAATCGCTGCCCCTGCCCGGGACTGCTCGTCTGCTGCTGTGGCACTGCTGCTCCTGAACCGGCGGGCACTCTGACCCGAACCATCATGAGGGGCTCTGAGCAGCGGTTTTGACCATTGCAGATACGTTCACTCGATGAGGTGATCGATGATCCGACAGACACTCATCCGACTACTGATGCGTTCCGGTGATTCCGTGCCGAAAAGCGTACGCGACGGCCTGCGCCCGGTCCCGCACGGCGGTCTTCGCGAAGAGGTTGTTGATGTGCGTCTTCACGGTGGCCGGGCTGACGAACAGCCGCTGGGCGATCTCGGTGTTGGAGAGCCCCTCGGCGATCAGCGCCAGCACCTCGGCCTCGCGGGCGGTGAGTCCGTCGGGCAGCTCCCCCGTCCGGGCGGCGGGCTGCGCAGGGGCGTCCCCGGTGGCTGCCGGGGCGGCCTTCGGGGCCTCCGAAAGCCGTTCCAGCAGCCGGAGTTGCACCTGCGGCGAGAGCCCGGCCGCGCCCGAGCGCACGTCCGCGATGGCCCGGGCGATCTCCTCGCCGCCGGCGTCCTTGGTGAGGTAGCCGCGCGCGCCGGCCTGGAGCGCCGGGAACAGCGAGTCGTCGTCGGCGTAGGTGGTGAGGACGACGACCTCGGTCTCCGGGTGCGCCGCCCGGATCCGCCGGGTCGCCTCGACGCCGTCGACGCGCGGCATCCGCAGGTCCATCAGCACCACGTCCGGGTGATGCCGCTCCACCAGGGCGACGGCCTCCTCCCCGTCCGCCGCCGCGCCGACCACCTCGATCCCCGGCAGCAGCCCCAGCAGCATCACGATGCCCTCGCGCACCACCGTCTGGTCGTCCGCGACCAGGACCCTGGTCGTTCCCGCGCTCACGCCGGCACCCGCAGCAGCACGCGCCACCCTCCGTCCTCCGGGCCCGCCAGCAGGGTGCCGCCGAGCAGTTCCGCGCGTTCGCGCATCCCCAGCAGACCGTACCCGCTGCCGCTCGCCGCCAGTTCCCCGCGCGCGTCG
>NZ_JBFBDY010000674.1:0-3244 GCF_040683475.1 Kitasatospora sp. NPDC093558
GACGCCGAAGGGCACGGACCTGCGGCCCACGCGTTCTACCGGTACGGACGCCCTCCGCTCACCACAAGTCCGAGCAGGTCGTCGTAGCGCAGCCGGAAGTCGCCGAGCACCGCGGCACCCTGCTCATCGAGCTCGAGCGCCAGACTGTGCCGCAGCCACGGATGATCACGCCAACCCGGCAGCGGCCGGAGTGCCTGCTCGGCCACCTCGGTCACCTTGGCGGGAAGGCGCACCGTCCCGGCGAGCACGTCGTCCACCACCTCGCCGTTCGGCCCGAGCCTGCGCCCCGTCACCGCGCGGAAGCCATCCCCGATGCGGCGCACCAGGACGACCTCGACGCTCCGGTCACCGTCGCGAACGAGCGCCTCGAACTGCCCTTCTGTAAGGGTGCCTTGGCCGCCGTAGTGCAGTCCGGCCAAGGTCTGGGATCCGTGTTCGCCCGCACGCGTGAGAAGGTACTGCGCAGCCTCGTCCCGCCGCTTCTGCTGCCGCACCTCCCACTCCTGCCGGGCCTGCACCTCCGCTTCGGCCCAGTCGGTGGGAACGACCGGACCGGTGCCGTAGACGCGCGCCACCAGCTCCGGCACCTGCCCGGGGATGCCCCATTGCCCGCCTGCGGCCTTGGCCACCTCGGCCGCCGTGCGCAGCAGGAGGTACCGCCCGTAGATCTTCTCGGAGGCTCTCAGGATGTGCGGCGGGCCATCGTTTTGACGGTCGAGGCCGGTGATGACAACGGTGGGCCTGGACAGTGGACCGGGGCGCTTGACGCCGTCGTGGCGGTGAAGGCGCCCGATGCGCTGGAGGAGCAGGTCGATCGGCGCGAGGTCGGTGATCAGCAGGTCGGCGTCGACGTCGAAGGACTGCTCTGCGAGCTGGGTGGCGACGACGATCAGCCTGTCGGGCCGGTCGGCCTCGCTGGAGGGTGGCCCGAGCAGTTGCAGGACCTCGTGCGTACGGTCGGCCCGGTGTCCTGCGTGGAGGCGGCCATGAAGGAGTCGGACATCGGTACCGAACTCCTTACGGAGGGCCTCGAACGTGCTCTGGGCGCGGGCCACGGTGTTGCGGATGACGAGGACGCATCCGCCCTCGACGAGACGCTCCCGCAGAAGGCTGGTCACGGCGTCATCTTCGGGCCCCGCGCCTTCATGCAGCGTCCGGGAGTCCTGCGGCTCGTCCAACACCTCGACCTTCACTGACAGGTCGTCACGCCAGGACTTCGTGCTCTCCACGATCAGTTCCGGTCTCGCGTCGCGCCCGAGCCAGGCCGCCGTGACGCTCGGATAGCCCTGCGGCTCGGGCAGCTCCGGCGCTGCCGAGGCCGCCTCGATCGACTGCGCACCGGCCAGGTAGGCGGCGACCAGCCCGCGCCGCTGCTCGGGTGGCAGAGTTGCAGAGAGGAGCACCGCGGGCACGCCGGCCTGCCCAAGCCACCACAGACCTTCCAGCAGGAACTGTGACATGTAGACGTCGGCGGCATGGACTTCGTCGAGGACGACCACCTTGCCCACCAGGCCCGCCATGCGCAGCATCACGTGCTTGGTGCGGGTCGCGGCGTACAGGAGCTGGTCGATGGTGCCGACCGCGAACGGGCTCAGCAGGCCACGGCGACGGCCGAGGAACCACTCGGCAGGGGCCTTGCGCTCCGCATCCTGCCCAGCCTGCGCGAACTGGGAGGGCAGGCCGTACTCGTCCTCGCCCACCGACGCGTAGCAGCCGTCGGCATCCTGTCCCCACTCCCCCGCGTCCTTGAGCAGACCGCGCCACTCCTTGTTGAACATCCGCTTGCCGTGCAGCAGCGCGACCTGGCTCTCCAGCCCATCCTCGATCGCGCGAAGCCACAGCCGGAGCTGGGTGAACATCGGGTCTGCGGTCGCCTGGGTCGGCATGCCCAGGAACACTCCGTCCGCACCGTGGCGGGCGCCCATGAACTCGGCTGCCGCCAAAGCCGACTTTGTCTTCCCCTCCCCCATCGGCGCCTCGACGATCACCAGCCCGGGACCACTCATCCGCCGGACCACGTCGAGCACAAGCTCCTGCGACGGCCGGGGCCCGTGGCCGAATCGGTCACGGAAGGTCTCGGGCCCGGGAACAGCCAGCGCCCCCCAGCCGCCGCGCAGCCCCAGCTGCGACCACGCGGCAGCAGCCCGCTTCCGCGCCTCCGGCATCGTCACCCTCGCCAGATCGGACATGCCCTTGAAATGCCGCTCGTCGCTGGCGATCCAGTCCGCCATCACCACGAACCCGGACAGCTGCAGCTGCACCGCGCGGCTCGGCGCCACCACCGGCTCAACCGCCGCGAGCGGCGCCTCGTCCTCGTAGCCGAGCTCCCTGGAGAACATCTCAACCAGCGCCAACTGGGCCAACTTCCAGGACGGGCTCCGGCCTTGCCACTCCTCCTTCTTCGGGCTCAATTGCCCCAAGGTCGGAAAGCTTCCGTGGTGGCCGGCGATCAACGGCCACACCCAGTCGCGTTGGTCACTCGACCAGCCGGCCTCGTCAAGAAGCGCACGCAAGACGCGGGCACCCGCCTTGTCGTGCCGCCAGGTCACGCCCTTCACTGCGTACTTGTCCCAGGTGAGCCCGGCCCGGCGGAGTGCCGCCTCGCCGGCCGCATCAAGGTGCTGGAACATCGGCGTGGCTTTGCCGCAGTCATGAATCCCGCACAGCCAAGCGAACAGGCGCCGCCCCTTGCCCCTGCCACCCGCAAGGGCGTCCAGACGCAACCGTGTCACTGGCGGCAGGTAACGGTCCCAGACGATCTCCGCGACCGCGGCGGTGTCCAGCATGTGCGACAGCAGCAGGTTGACAGTGCCGCCTGCCCGCCCGGCGGACTTGCCCCACAAGGCACCGAGCCAGCCCCTGGCCTGTGGTGGATACCGCCGCCAGCGGCCATCGACCATCGTCCGACCTCCCATGCAAGATAGGATTCAAGAGCGTAGGACACGGGACTGACAACTCGGCCAGCAGCAAAGAGAGATGAGACAATGCCTCACTTCATCGTGAAGCTGACAGCCAATAGAACTAACTCAGAACGCACCCGCTAAGGCAGATCACCGCAGGTCAGCAAGTGTCGGCCCCGCGCTCGCGGGGGTTGCTCCTGGCTGTGACCTGACCGCGGTTCACCGGTGTGGTCGGCCCCGCGCTCGCGGGGGTTGCTCCGCGGGCCGGATGGCCGTGCGAGGCGACCGGCCGTCGGCCCCGCGCTCGCGGGGGTTGCTCTCCGGGGCGGCAGAGCCGGCGAGGG
>NZ_JBFBDY010000675.1:0-3231 GCF_040683475.1 Kitasatospora sp. NPDC093558
CCTCGACACCGGGCACCTCATCCGCCACGACACCCGCGAGGGCGCGGTGCTGCGCCGCGGCGTGCCCACCCTGCACGTCAGCCACGCCGCCGAACACGAGCGCCACGGCTGGCGCGGGGAGTCCCGCCGCTTCGGCGAGGGCATGGCCGTCCTCGCCGGCGACCTCGCCCTCACCCTCGCCGACCGGCTCGCCCTCACCCTGCCCGCCCGCGCCCGCGGCACCTGGGACGACCTGCGCACCGACCGCGTCCTCGGCGCCTACGGCGAGGCCGCCCGGGCCGGCGAGTACCAGGACGACCCCTGGCCCGCCGAGTGCCTGGACGGCTGCGGCAGCGGCTGCGCCTCCGGCTGGTACGCGGTCGAGCAGCCGCTCCTGCTCGGCGCGGCCCTGGCCGGCCGGCGCGACCTCGACCCGCACTACGGCGAGCTCGGCCGGGCGGTGCACGCCGGTTGGCGGCTGCGCGGCTTCCTCGGCGGCGGGCAGGGCTTCGACGGGATGGCGCAGCTGCTGCGCGAGGTCCTGTTCGACCGGGACGCGCACGACCGGGCCGAGCTGCTCATCGCCGAACAGCTCGACCGCGCCCGCGCCGCCCTGCGGGCCGCCCCGCTGCGCGCCGACTGGCGGGCGGAGCTGTACGAGTGCGTGGCGGCGCTGACGCGGCCGTGAGGGGGGGCGGCTGGGGTGCGCGCGTGCCGCACGAGCGGGTGGTCGGGGTGGTCGGGGTGCCGATGCGGGCGGTGGCCCACACGAGCGGGTGGTCGGGCCGATTGGAGTGCGCGCGTGCCGCACGAGAGGGCGGTTGGGGTGCGCGTGTGGGTCGGCCGGTTGAGCCGTGTGTGTGGGCGCGGTGGTCGCTCAGCCGGTGGTGATCGGCATCGTGCGGGGTTGGCCCGGGAGGAGGCGGGCGATCCACTGCCGCAGGCCCTCGTGGCGGACGGCGCCGTGTTCGTCGCGGGGCAGCGAGCTCACCAGCTCCAGGCGGGTCGGCAGGAACGCCTCGCCGATGCCCCGGGCGGCCAGGTGTTCGCGCAGCTCCAGGAGCGGGGGCGGGGGCAGGTCCGCGGCGGGGACCACGACGGCGCACGTGCGCTCGCCGAGTTCCGGGTCCGTGTGGGCGACGACGGCCGCCTCGGCCACGCCCGGGTGGGCGAGCAGTTCCCGTTCGATCAGGTCCACCGGGGCCATGAAGATGCCGCCCGTCCGGGTGCCGGCCCGTTCGGTGACGCGGATGCCGCCGAGGCCGTCCCCGAGCGCGGTGTCGCCGGTGCCGAGCCAGCCGTCGCCGTCCGCCCAGGTCACGACCGGCGCCGTCTCGCCGTGGTGCCACCGCGCCAGGCACACCGACGGGCCGCGCACGCGCAGCGCGCCCGGCGTCGCCCCCTCGTGGCCGGGGCGGGGCAGGACGGACACCTGGAGGCCGTCGAGCGGCAGGCCGTCGCTGCGGCCCTCGCGCTCGGCCGGGGTGTCGCCCTTGGTGAGGGTGCCCATGCCGACCTCGGGGGCGCCCCACAGGTTCCGCACCGGGGCGCCGAGCGCGTCGCGCAGGCCGTCGAGCAGCGGGCCCGCGGTGCTCGTCCGGCCGCCGGAGAGCAGCAGGCGCAGGCGCCGCAGCTCGCGGGGCCGGCGGCGCTGCGCGGCGAGGACCTCCGTCCAGTACACCGGGGCCGCGTAGGCCTGGTGCACGCCGGCCGCGTCGAGCAGGTCGAGGCACACGTCCGGGTCCCACACGTCCTGGCACACGCCGGTGCCGCCGACCGCGAGCGGCCAGCACACCGTGTAGAGCAGCGAGGCGAGGGAGGTGAGCGGCAGCGCGGAGTAGAACACCTCGCGGGGTCGGCGTCCGGGGCCGGTGGGGTCGTGCTGCGCGGCGATGTTGGCGTAGAGGGTGTTCGGGGTGTGCAGGACGGCGGTGGCGGCGGCGTCGGTGGTCATGACCGAGACGGCGAGGGCCGGGCGGTCGGCGTCGGCGCGGTGCTGCGGCGCCGGGGGGTGCCGCAGGTGCAGGAAGTGTCCGGCGAAGTCCACCGCGCCGGTGGCGGCGGCCTCGCCGAGGACGACCCGGTGGCGCAGCCAGGGCAGTTCGCCCGCGAGGTCGGCCAGCGCCTCGGCGTGCGGATGGCCCTCCCACACGTCCGGGACGACACACACCCGGGCGCCGGTCAGGCGCAGCGTCCGCGCGAGCTCGTGGGTGCGCACGGTGGGCAGGACGGGCACGGCGACCGCGCCGAGCCGCAGGCAGGCGAGCGTCAGCGCGGTGGTCTCCCACCAGGCGGGCAGCTGGTACGCGACCGGCTCGCCGGGGCGGATGCCGAGCGCGTACAAGGCGGCGGCGAACCGCTCGACGTACGCGGCGAGTTGGGCGTACGTGAGGGTGCGGACGCGGCGGCCGGCCGGGCGGTGCAGGCGGTGGGCGACGACGGCCGGGCGGGCCGGGGCGAGGGCGGCGGTGCGTCGGAGGTCGTGCAGGAACGTCTCGGTGCGCCACCAGCCCTCGGCGCGGTAGGTGGCCGCGACCTCGGCCGGGACGGTGACGGTGTCGAGGACGGCCGGGGTGAGGCCGGGCGCCGCGGCGGGGTTCACGGGCGCCGCCCGAGGGACCACGCGACCTGCACGCGCGAGGTGCAGCCGAGCCGGCGCATCACCTGGCGGACGTGGTTTACCGCCGTCCACTCCGACAGGCCCAGGCGCTCGGCGATCTGACGGTTCGTCATGCCCTCCGAAACAAGCATGGCCACTTGGAGCTGGCGCGGGGTGAGCTGCTGCTGGTCCCTGTCCTCCTGCTCCCTGGCCGTGCGGCCAGGGGCGGGTACGGACAGGGCCTCCTGGATTGCGGCGGCGGCGTCGAGGCGCATGCCCTCGGCGTGGGCGACGGTGAAACCCGTCCAGCCCATGCGGGCGCGCAGGCCGCCGAGCGCCTCGGTGAGCGCCTCGTCGAGCGCGGACCGTACGACTGCGTCCGGTCGCGTGTCGAGGCCGGTGCGCAGGCGGGCGGCGGCGGTGATCAGGCGGACGACGCGCGGCTGCTGCGCCGGTGCGGCGGCGAGCGTGAGCAGGGCGAACGACTCCAGGGCGGCGGGGAGTTCGGTGCGCTCGCCGTTGGTGGCGTGGAGCGTCAGGCACTCGCGGAGGTGGCGGCTCGGTGACCGACTCGCCCAGCGCGGGCAGCAGGACCGGGGTGGCGTCGCCGGCCGGGGCGGCCGGAGCGGCGACCGGAGCCGGAGCAGCCGGGG